>CAIVHI010000319.1 GCA_903905685.1 uncultured Bacteroidota bacterium
ATGCAGGAATGTTTGTGACGGTCGATTCGATGGTGCAGACTTTCCTTTATTCTTTTGTGTGTGCTCCAACTGCGGTTAAGGAAGTTGCGGCTGTAGCAAGTCCCAAAATATTTCCCAATCCTGCCCATAATATGGTGAACGTGGAATGGACTACCCCGATTGACAATGTACAATTGGTAGATATGTTCGGCCGCCAAGTTCGCAGGCTGTCTCTTGGGGGAGTGTCCAATACATCGATCGATGTATTGGGCCTGCCAACCGGCATTTATTTTCTCCGGATTACGAGCACGGCAGGTGCCGTTGCCACCGCGAAATTGGAGTTAGAGTGATTGCCCTAAAAATGGAAGCGGGCGGAAATTGTTTTTCCGCCCGCTTTCATTTTAGAACAGCCCGTGAATTTGGGCATCTATCTTTTCTATAACCATCGCCAAGTCTTCTTCTTTTTCAGCGAAATTGCAATTGTCTACATCTATAACGAGCAAGGGGCCATCGGTGTAACCGTCGATCCATTTTTTGTAGAAGCCGTTGAGGCGTTTCAGGTAGTCCAAACGGATGTTCTCTTCATACTCACGGCCACGTTTGTCTATTTGGCCCACCAAAGTAGGCACCGATGCATTGAGGTAAATCAATAGATCGGGAGGTTGGAACAGGGTTTTGAGGTTCTGGAAGAAGGAAGAATAGTTCTCGAAGTCCCGCGTGGTCATCAGCCCCATGTCGAACAGGTTGGGGGCAAAAATGCAGGCATCCTCGTAAATCGTCCGGTCCTGAATCACAGTATCGGTGCCCGATCGGATGGAAAGCAAGTGCTTGATGCGGTTGTTGAGGAAGTAGATTTGCAGGTTGAACGCCCAACGCAGCATGTCGTCATAAAAATCTACCAAGTAGGGATTGTGTTCCACGTCTTCAAAATGTGGTACCCACTTATAATGTTTTGCCAACAGTGTGGTGAGGGTGGTTTTTCCCGAGCCTATGTTTCCGGCAATTGCTATGTGCTTGATGTTGTTCACCCCCATGTTGGTGTATTGTTGAGTTAGTAGTAATTGATGCCAATCAGTTTGCGAGCCTCGACAATGGTTTTGGATGCACTATCTCGGGCTTTTTCTGCACCTGTTTTCAAAATACGGCGGATGCTTTGTTCGTCCTGCTGCAGCTCAGTGGCTTGTTCCCGAATGGGACGGATGAAGTTCGCCAAGTCTTCTGCAAGTTGTTTTTTAAGGTCTCCGTAGCGTATGTTGCAATTGTTGTAAGCCGCAAGATAGTGTGCTGCAATCTCGGGTGTAGCGGTTGCGTTGAGCAACACAAAAAGGTTTTGGATATAATCCGGCATCACGCTGTTGGGCTCTTGCGGGCCGGCATCGGTTTTGGCCTTCATTATTTTCTTCCTTATCGTGGCATCGTCATCGCACAGGTAGATGGTGGCGGCCTCGTTTTCGCTCTTGCTCATTTTACCGTTACCGTCCAAGCTCAAAATCTTTAAGGTCTCATGGTTGGAGCGGTACACATGCGGTTCGGGGAACAGTTCCCCATAGCGGGTATTGAAACGTTGTGCAAAGTTGCGCGCCATTTCGAGGTGTTGCTCTTGGTCTTTGCCCACGGGCACCTTTACGGCTTTGTGTATCAAGATGTCGGCGGCCATGAGCACGGGGTAGGTGAGGAGGCCGGCATTCACATTGTCGGGTTGTTGGCGCACCTTGTCTTTAAATGTTGGTACTTTTTCCAGTTCGCCTTTGTAGGCCATCATGTTGAGCATGAGGTACAATTCGGGAATCTCCGGAATGTCGCTTTGCGCATACAGCGCCACTTTGTCGGGGTCCAAGCCTGCGGCTATGTTTTCGGCCACCACCCTGAAAACGTTGGCCTTTAGGCTCTTAGGGTCAGGGTGGGTGGTGAGGGAGTGGTAGTCGGCTACAAAAAAGTAACATTCCTGTTCTTCCTGCATCACTACATAGTTTTGGATGGCTCCAAAATAGTTGCCCAAATGCAGATTGCCTGTAGACCTGATACCGCTTACAACGATTGCTCTGCTCATAGCGCGAAGATAAGCTTTGTAGGCTATTTATATCCCGAACGCCCGGTTTGAGCGGCGGCGATTGATTGGGGTTTGCAATTAATTGATTGTAAATCAAGCACTAATGATACAGAGTAACACTGGGGACCGATGTTGGGGGGCATAACCGCTCCCGAGTGCGGCATGCCTATTTTACATCGAGCGGCACGGAGACCATGAAGCTGAAGTTGCGCCCGGGATTGAAAATGCCCATCCGGCCCGTGGTCAGGTTTTCATCCGTATACCGCAGGCGGCTCAACGAATTTTGGTAGGCTACATTCGTCAGGTTGTTTGCGGTAATGGTGAGGGTGCACCAATTTTGGTGTTTTGCACCCATGATGTCGGCACCCACTCCGGCATTCAATAAGGTGTACCCAGCACAGGGCGTCTCAGTGCCGTAGGCGGTGAAGACATTGTTTTGAGCCCAGTTCACATCCAAGCCCACTTTTGCATAGGGGTTTTTCAAGAATTTCGTGAACGCCTTAGGCTGCGCCTTGAGCTCTACCAGCCAACGTGGTGGCGGCATATAAGGCAGGTTGTTCGTCCCTTCTATAGATTGCGACAAATTGCCCCTAACGTAGGAGAACGTGTTTTCCAAGTGAAGCCACTCCAATAACGCCGGGTGGTAGTCTGCAAAAATCTCCCCACCATATAGGTTGGCTGCCCCCTGGGTGTAGATGAAGCCCGAGTATTTGCCGGGATTGGCATAAATGGGTATGGAGTCCAGTTTGCGGATGTAGATGTAGTTTTCTATATAGTTGTTGAACAATGCGGCATTCACCATCAGGTGCTTTGAGCTCCAGTTCACGCCCAAGTCGCATTGGTAGCTGTGTTCGGGGTGTAGGCCGGTATTACCTATTTCGTAGCGGTAGGTGCCATCATGCACCCCGTTTGCCGAAAGCTCGGCGATATTGGGGGAACGGTATCCGCTTGCGAAATTGAATTTGAATATCGTATGCGCGTTCAAATTGTAGCCCACTCCCAAACTGCCCGAGATATTGGAGAAATTGTCTGTGAACGGCTTGAAAATCTCATAAGCCGATATTTTCTGCTTGATAGCCGGATCGGAATCTTTGCCATATGATTCAATTTTCCGCATGTCGTAGCGTATCCCGCCGGCCACCGTCCACTTGCCAATGTTCTTCTTGCCCATGCCATACACCCCGCCATCAAACAGGTTGTAGTCGGGCACCAGGAATTCCGTGCCTTTGTTGAAGTTCCATTGGGTCATTCCGTTTACGCCCACGCTCACTTCCCAGCCGCTAATCATGGGCATGAAATACTTCAGGTCGTAGGTGGCGGTGCGTAACTCGAGCGAGAGTCCGGGTGCATCGGGCTCCAATACATCGTTGAATTCCATGCGGCGGTTACGTTGGTATCCCAAATTGAAGCCGATACGGCCGCCGTTGCCCAAGTAGATGTTGTCATCCCAAACCAGTTTTTGGTGGTAAATGTGTTGGTAGGGCACCGTCATGGCATAGTTACGGCCGTCGGCATTGGTTACCAACTGTTGTACATCGGTGTTGTGCAGGTTTACGTCTTTAAGGAAGGTTCCCGTAGCGGTGTCTCGCGTTCCCTCCGGTATGCCCGTTTTTTCGTTGAACGACGTATACGTGAGGCGCGAAGACCCCCAACTGCGGTTCACCCCAATGGTTGCGCCATAGTCAACATTCTGAAAACGGGTGTCGTATACGTATCCGTCATACTTGTCTTGGTAGTCGTGCGACATCTTGCCTGTACCATATACTTTCCAGCTAAAACCATGCTCATTGCCACCCAGATCGGCATGTAAAGCCGCAAGGCCGGAGTTGGTTTGGTAGTTGGTGGTAACGTTGCCGTTTATTTTGCCCTCTGGTATGTCGGGATTGGAAATGATGTTCACCACGCCCGCCAGCGCATCTGAGCCATAGGCCAACGAAGCGGGCCCTTTCAACACTTCAATACGGGTCACATTGTAATCGTCTATCTCTATACCGTGTTCGTCGCCCCACTGTTGGCCTTCTTGGCGCACGCCGTCGTTGAGGGTGATGATGCGGTTGTAGCCCAAGCCGCGAATGACGGGCTTGGATACCGAAATGCCCGTGGTAAGTGCCGTCACGCCGGGGAGATTGGCAATGGCGTCAATGACATTGGTGGAGGCGTTTTGGTGCATCTCCTGTATGCCGATGCTCTGAATGGGCGTTATGCTTTGGCGTTCCTCGGTGGCCAAACTCAGGCCCGTAACCACCACCGCATTTTTTTCGATATAGCTCTCCGATAGTGTGAAATCCTTCTTGGTTTCCCCATCTATGGTTACTTGGGTATTGAGGGTGCCGTAGCTCAGCAGGTGCACCTCTACCAAATAGGTACCCTTGGGCAGGTTGCTGATGCGGTAAGTGCCGTCGCTGTCGGCAGCCGCACCGGTTTTCAAATCGGTGATTTCAATTACCGCACCTTGAAGTCCCAGACCCTTGCCATCCGTTATCTTACCCGACAGCGCATTGCCCGCCATTGCATCGCGGCAAAGACCGAGCAGCAAAAAAATAAGCAGGTATAAACGTATTGGTTTCATAATGGTTTGAAAAGCTCCGAAAAACATGGTCAAGTTAAGGCAGCAAAAACCGTGCTAAGATTGACTAACCGGGAAAAAATAAACCGGAAGTATATAATTGGTGTGTCGTTGCGGTCGGTAAAAAGGGAGATGACCGGGATTTATTTCTGAATCTTGTAATGCTGCCGGCACCATGTAGCTTCGGTGTTCCTAAATTCGCAATGGCACCATTGCGTTGCGCTTTTGTTCGATGTCCAAATTTTTGGCTTAAGTTTGTTCCCAAAACATTTACACAAAAATCAAGTTTTTCATATGAAAATGGATAAAGTTTTAGACAAACTCGGCATCGCCAAGCAGAACGATGGCGGCTCGACGGGGTCTAAGTGGTTGAAGGCGGCCGGCGTGAAGATAGAGTCTTATTCGCCTGCCGATGGTAAACTTATCGGTACTGCACAAGTGGTGACGCGGGAGCAATACGACCAAATTGTTGAAAAATCTCAAGCGGCATTTGCCGAATGGCGCATGTGGCCCGCGCCCAAAAGGGGTGAAATCGTTCGTCTGGTAGGCGATGCGCTCCGCAAATACAAGGAGCCGCTGGGCCGCTTGGTGAGCTACGAAATGGGCAAAAGCCTGCAAGAAGGCTATGGTGAAGTGCAGGAGATGATAGACATCTGCGACCTCGCGGTGGGCATGTCTCGCCAACTGTACGGCCTCACCATGCATAGTGAACGCCCCATGCACCGCATGTATGAGCAATGGCACCCGGTGGGCATTGTGGGCATCATCAGCTCGTTCAACTTTCCCGTTGCGGTTTGGAGCTGGAACAGCATGATTGCCTTTATTTGCGGCGATACCTGCATTTGGAAGCCATCCCCCAAAACGCCGCTGTCGGCAATTGCCTGCCAAAACATCATTGGCGATGTGTTTAAGGAAAACGGCGTGCCCGAAGGGGTGTGCTGCCTTGCATTGGGCATGCAGGACGTAGGCGAATGGATGAGCACCGATACCCGCATTCCATTGGTATCTGCCACCGGCTCTACCCGCATGGGCAAGATAGTGGGGGCTACCGTGGCGGCACGCCTCGGCCGCTCGCTGTTGGAGCTGGGTGGCAACAACGCCATCATCATCTCGCAACATGCCGACCTCGACATTGCACTGCGTGCAAGCGTGTTTGGCGCGGTAGGTACAGCGGGCCAACGTTGCACCACCACCCGCCGCCTCATTATTCACGACAGCATTTACGATACTTTCAAAAAGAAATTGGTGACGGCCTACAAGCAGCTTTCCATTGGTGACCCGCTCGACGAGAAGAACCACGTGGGGCCGTTGATAGACAAGGATGCCGTAGCCGCCTATCAAAACACGTTGAAGGAAATCAAGAAGGCCGGCGGCAAGGCCGTTGTTGCCGGCGGAGTGCTGGATGGCGAAGACTATGAAAGCGGTTGCTACGTAAAACCCTGCATTTTTGAGCTGGAAAACCACCACGAGATTGTGCAGCATGAAACGTTTGCGCCCATCCTCTACCTGATGCGCTACGAGAACATAGAAGATGCCATAGCCATGCAGAACGCCGTGCCGCAAGGGCTGTCGTCGTCTATCATGACGCTGAATATGCGCGAGTCTGAACTGTTCCTGTCGCACAAGGGTAGTGACTGCGGCATTGCCAATGTGAACATTGGCACCAGTGGTGCCGAGATAGGCGGCGCATTTGGAGGCGAGAAGGAAACCGGCGGTGGCCGCGAAAGTGGCTCCGACAGTTGGAAAGCCTACATGCGCCGCCAAACCAACACCATGAACTGGAGCACCCAATTGCCATTGGCACAAGGCATAAAGTTCAATACCTAATAGCCGTATTTGATTAAAGGAAACCCCTGAAGTCCGTATTACCGGGCTTTAGGGGTTTTTGGTTTGATGGGGTCTAACATTTTTTTTCTATAGCTTTGGGTTATGTCTGCAATCAACTTCAATACATCGAACCAGACCTATAGGCAACTCATGGGCAATGGGCTGCTGTTTCATGTGCCAAGGTTTCAGCGAGACTACAGCTGGACTGACGAAGAATGGGACGACCTTTGGGCGGATATCCAAGGTCTTTTTGGCGAAGACCCCGAGCCGGCGCACTACATGGGCTACCTCGTGCTGCAATCAAAGGATAGTAAGAAGTTTGACATCATTGATGGGCAGCAACGGCTAACAACTCTAAGCATTTTCACCCTCGCGGTTTTGAAGAATTTCGATCTATTGATTGAGATGCGTATTGACCCCGAGAACAATAAAAGGCGCCAGGTACAACTTAGAGGTTCTTTCATTGGTTACCTCGACCCCGTAACGTTGATTCCGCAATCCAAACTCACGCTGAACCGCAACAATGATGCCTACTATCAAAATTACTTGGTGCCGTTGTTAAAGTCGCCCGTAAGGGGGTTGAAGTATACCGAACATCAAATGCGCAAGGCGTTCGAGTGGTTTGATCGGAAAATAAAGGAGGAGTACACGGTAAAGAAGGATGGTGCAATGCTCGCGTCCCTACTCGACCATTTGACCGACAAGCTTTTCTTCACCGTAATAACCGTAACCGACGAGTTGAATGCCTACAAGGTTTTTGAAACGCTCAACTCGAGGGGGGTAAAATTGTCGGCTACCGATTTGTTAAAGAACTACCTTTTTTCGGTGGTGCACCGCGAGGGAAACGACGGTTTGGAATTGGATAAGCTGGATGAAAGGTGGCAACAGCTGGTTGGGATTTTGGGTAGCGAGAGCTTTCCCGATTTTTTGAGGGCGCACTGGAATAGTCGCAACAAATTCGTGCGAGCTGCAAACCTCTTTAAAACCATTCGTGCCCAAGTGGCCAACCGGGGACAGGTATTCGATTTGATGCGGGCGATGGAAATGGATGCCAATACCTATGTGGCCCTCTCGAGGCCCGAAGACGACCAGTGGCATGCAGAACAGAAACGGTATGTAGAGGAGCTCTCCATGTTTCACGTGCGGCAGGTTTACCCACTATTATTGGCAGCTTATCGAAAATTTGACAACGCTGACTTTACCCGCCTGCTTAAGGCATGCAGCATCATTTCGTTCAGGTACAACGTCATAGGCAACCTACCTCCAAATGAGCAAGAAAGGTTGTACACCGGCGTGGCGGTACAAGTGCACGATGGAGTTGTTAACACGGTGAATCAGGTTTTGGGAAAGCTGAAGCCGCTGTATCCGGATGATGAAGCATTTTCTCGGCTTTTTTGCGATAAACAACTCAAAACCTCACAAGCCAGAAATAAACGCATTGTCCGGTATTTGCTATTCAAGCTTGAAAGGCGGGTTTCAGGTGGTAGCGATTACGATTACGACAGTGATGTTTTTAGTATTGAGCACGTGCTTCCGGAATCTCCAGGCCTTGGCTGGGAACAATTTGGCGATGCCGACCATGAGGCCTTCGTTTATCGCTTGGGCAATATGACGTTGATGAAATTTAACGACAATCTGGAAATTGGGAATGCGCCCTTTGACGTTAAGAAAGTGAAGTATGCGGAAAGCAAGTTCGAGATTACCCGCAAGATAGCTACAGACAATAGCGAATGGACAATGGCGCGCATTGCGGAGCGGCAACAATGGATGGCCAAACAGGCTACAGCAATTTGGAGAATCGCGCAGTTGGGTTAAGCCATCCCGATTCGCAATTGGCCCTTTAGCGAGTATACAGGCTGTTGTGAACAGCCTGTATATGCCAGGCAACCTCTACTTATTGAACGCCTTCGTTACCGGCGACGTAGATTCCACAATTCCGTTGGCTTTTGTACAATGACATTTTGTATGATGAGGACTTCAACCTAGTTCCGGAGGAGTGCGGGCGGTTCCAGATTGGGGCGGGTGCCGACGCGTGGCAGGTCTTCGGCAATGGAGGCAAGATAGCGGTGAACCACAACGGCTACCTGGCGGTGTTTTTGAGGACGGCAACGGCAGGTACGTCGATCTACATCGACCCGATGGTAATAAACCACTTTCCAGCTGGATTCGCCGCATCAACCACTATTACCCTTACGGCTTGGCCGTGAACATGACGGCGCACGTGCCGACGGCCAACGACCCTGCCGACCTCTTCTCTTCCTGTATCAGGCCAAGAAGAAGGACAAGGCCGACGGCCTGAATCTTGACCACTTCGGTGCCCATCGGTACGACCCGCAGTGGGGCACTTCCCGAGCCTTGACGCGGACCACCAGTTTGCGAGCGGTTACACGGGCATGGGGAACCATCCGGTCTTGGTTTCGGACCCGACGGGGAATGTGGCGATTGACGATCCAAGTAAAAACATTGGTGGCGACGAAGACGGCGGCTTTCCAGAGGATTACATTGTTGCCGGCTCCGACGGGCGGCAGGGCACGACCAGCGGCAATATGCAGGATGCCATAGGCCCGACCGGTATCGGGGGGCAAACGTGCCTTTTCTTAAGCGATGCCACCTGCGGCCTTGACGTGACGCAGGCCAACCAGAGCGCGACCAACACGGCCCCGCCCGTAAGCTGGATCAAAACAGTGGAGGTTGTGTCTACATGGGCCCTTTGTTGGGGTGGCGTATGACGAGAACGGCAACCATTGGTCGTCTCCCGACCGGTCCGTAGCCGGCGTACCGAACGTCGATTTTTCGTCCTCCACTCGTAAGCTAAGGTTCCTTGCCTCCCCGAAATCCTTTACTTCAGCATGAGTCGTCCTTATACCGCTCCCCGCTGTCGCCCTCAAGCACTGCGCTATCCCAGCAGTTCCGGCCGCTCCAGGTATACCTTCCTTACAAATTCACCAAAAAGCGTATTGGCCCAAGCAAACCACGGGCGGGAATAGGTGGCGGCATCGTCTTTATGGAACGATTCGTGCATGAAGCCGGTGCCGGCGTGGGTGGCTTGCAGCATGTCGAGGCACTGGTGAACTTCAGACGGCGTCTCGGCAGTGATGCCGCGCATAATGATTCCCAAGGGCCAAATTCGGTCCATACCGGCATGGGGGCCGCCAATGCCCTCGGCGGCCTTGCCTTTAAAGAAGAACGGGTTGTCTTCACTCAGCACCAGCTTGCGGGTATTGTGGTAAATGGGGTCTATGGCCATATCGGGAATGAGGTAGGGTAACGACAGCAGGGAGGGCACATTGGCATCGTCCATCAGGTTGTAGCTACCCATGCCGTTGGTTTCGTAGGCATATACCGCGCCGTAGCGCTCGGAGGGTGCCGTGGCCAGTCGGTTGAGCGCGCCGCGCACTTCGCTTTGCAGCGCCCTGATGTCGGCCAGCAGGTCGGTGGCAATATAAAGTTCGGCTACCAGCTCCTCCATTTGTTGCAGACTGTGGCGGGCAAAGAAATTGGACGGTATAAGATAGGGGAAAATCGTGGCATCGTCGCTGGGGCGGAACATGGAGCAAATCATGCCGTTGGGGCGGACGGGGTAGCCGTAGCCATCCAATGGCACCGAGTCTGTGGCATATTCCGTCATGCGCTTAAAGCTGTAGGGCCCCTTGCCGCCCATTCGTTGCTGCTCCCTAAATGTGCGCACTATAGTTTTGGCCATCTCCAGCCACTCGGCATCAAACGGCGAGCGGTCGGCCGTGGCTTTAAAGTAGTGGTAGGCCAGCCTGATGGGGTAGCAAAGGCTGTCTACCTCCCATTTGCGCTCGTGAATGCCCGGCTGCATGGCCGTCACGTCATTCTTCCACTCGCTTACCTTGGTAGGGTCTTTATAGAAGGCATTGGCATAAGGGTCTTTACGCACATAGGCCGACTGCCGGTTGATGACCCCCTTGATGAGCTGCTGCAACGGCTTGTCGGCCTTGCACAGCGCGATATAGGGAAACACCTGTGCCGATGAATCGCGCAGCCACATGGCATCTATATCGCCGGTAATGACATAGGTATCGGGTCGGCCGTTTTTATTGGTGAAATCGACTGTGGTGTCGAGCGTGTTGGGGAAGCAGTTCTCGAACAGGTAGGCCAATTCCTTGTTGCCGATGCTGTTCTTGATTTCGCGTATCAGGGCTTCAACGGCCTCGCTTTTAAATTTGCGTTGGCCGTTGGGAATGCGCACCGTAGGAAATGTTGCCGTAGCGGCCTTGGCGAACCCAGGTGCCGCCAAAATGCCGGCCGTAGCCCAAGCCGACTGCCTAATGAATCTGCGTCTATCCATAATGAACGTTGAAATTGCAAAGTAGCAAAAAGGGGCGAAGGACGCTGCGCTTGAGGGTGAAAGCGGAGTTAGGAGTGCGGCATGTGTGTGGCTGGTGCGTAGGGGTGAACCGGTGCTTCGCCCGTTCCGGTGATGCTGCCGCAGGTACATGGTAAAATTAACCGGGCTTCCAGCCTGGGCATAATTCCATAGCTGGACACCTTCCTTTTAAGGCTGGTGACGATGTCTCCAGGTAGACACAAATTCCCCACTACTCCAACGTTATTTCCGCCTCAAACTGCAAATGCATTCTGTACTGGCGCTTGAAAATCTCCCTTATCTCTTTGTCAGACCCGTGAAAGTGGGGAGAGGGATGCTTGGAATTTGCGACGATTGCTTTCCTTTTTTTGAAGCCGAAATAATATTCAGGTATTTCCAAAAGCATCCGCTTTACTGTGGCTTCTATTTGCCCCAGTCCTTCAGATTTCCAATCCGCCCGCTTGGTCTTCAATTCCACAAACACCAGCCTATCCTCATATTGTAACATGGCGTCGCACCTGCTTTCCATCTCGCCGTTATCCCTGCAAATGTCGATACAGTTATCTATCGCGGTAAATTGAATGGTCTTCGGCGGCGAGGCGTTAACAACGGTCGCAATCCATTTTTCGCTATGGTCAATATTCAAGAATGCCGGACTTTTGTCGTCCCTATCACAAATGCCGAACCGCATTTCACTCGTAGTACACCTACATTCCGATTGAAAGAAATCAACCTTCATTTTCTTCTTGAATTTCTAAGAGTTGGTCATAAAGTTGGTTGGTATCGGCGAGCGATTGGTTCAGGTAATTTTTATCCGACGGAATTCCGTAATAGTCGGGGAGTTTCCTGATAGTCCCACCTTTTTCGTCAAATTCATAAATCACTACGTCATCAGGGTTCGTCATAGACATCGGTGCCACAATGGCATCCAACTTTTCTCGGAGTAGGTCTGATTTCAGTTCCCCATTTACCTGAAAAGCCTTGATCGACAAGGTGAGGTAGTCTATCATATAGGGACTATGCGTTGTCACCACCAACTGGTTCCAGGGCAGCAAGTGGTTGAACTGTAGCAAGCTGTACAGTATTTCCTTTTGGGAGGTCGGAAATAGGTTCTGTTCCGGTTCTTCCACGATATTGACGAAGCGTTTACTGTGGTATTTGGAATAAATCAAGGCTTTCCGTTGATTCCGTTCTTGCTTCGAAAGCCCGGAATCCAAATCGACCCTATCGATTTCCTGTTCCCGTCTAATCCGATATTCGGGCGATAATTCGGCTAGTTCGGGCACATGCTCAAAATGTACTTTCATAGCCAAATATCTGGTCACAAGGTAAAGGGGCACCAAGGACTGGAACCCGCTGGAAGCAGTCAGCAAACTCAGATTCTTAAAGTCGCTGCCCGACAGGAAGGAACGTGAATCTTTATACTCATAAACCGTATTGCCAAGCGGCAATTCCAAAGCAAGTCCGTTCAAGCCATTTTGCGCCCTAATCAGCTCACGTGCAAAGGTGTCGAGCGGCCCAGGGAGGCCGGAAATGCCGAAGGATTCCTTTATGGTGCTCAGGAAATTCCTTTCCGAAGGCACATACATTATTTTGGGCACGAGATAATCATGCCCGTCCGACTCCTTGGCATAATACCCTAATGCCTCACTGGCGCTGATAAAATATTTCTCTCCCCAATATTCAATAACGGTATCTTTTTTCCAATACTCCCTAATACCCTGCCATTCCAATTTATTTAGAAAGTCTTCTACATAAGTAATTTTAAAATCCCCCCTGTTTAACGCCTTCTCCATCCAAATAAACATCGAAATCAGCTTAGCCACGGTACTCTTGCCGCTGCCTTGATTGCCAATGAAGACGGTCACCTTTTTGATGTCGAGCCAGCCGCCGTTCTCCAAACAGCCTTCCTTGATGGGGCCGAAATTCTTGATTTTGATCTTGCTCATTGCCGGTCAAATTTACCGCTTTAGCCAAATATGCTCCCCAATAAATTCTTGGCCACATTCCGCGCCGCCTGGCTTTGGGTCATTTCAGACGATGCGAAAATTTGCCATGCGAACCCTGGGGCAAAAAAGTAGACAATACACTAAATATATTTTCGGCAGTCAGTTACTGCCGAATTGAAAGGCATTTTCTCATGCTTCAAACCGGGGTTTAACAAACCCCGGTTTGGCGGAACATCGACTAAATTTTTATACCCACCAATTTGCAGCTACCTGCGCAAAAATTGCCCACCTCCCAATTGCACAAACACCGCTTGCGCAATTGCCAACCCACGCCATTAGCGGGTGGCCATTATACGCCAACCCATTTCTCAACTAACCTCGTAGTTTTGTAAAACCCCACTACCTACGAAAAACGGGCGTGACCAGTGCACCCTGCCGACAAACTAAATAGGACAATATCACAGGCAGGGCGATAAAAATGGCATCAATAAATCCCGGACACTCTAACAAAGCAATACGGATGAGCGAAGCGGTAATGAACAGCCTGCCTGAAAAGCAATTTTTTACTGAGCTTGCGGTGCTCATTAATGAAAGTAGCAAATGAGTAGCATAAACGGTCAATTCAACACTAACACTGTTGTGTTGGAAAATCGGCACCGGAATAAATCGGGATAGCCTAAAAAGTGGAAGGGCGGAGTATGGTAAAAGATTGTCGTTTTGTAGACACGGCTGCACTCCCTATTTTCCCCCACTATAGGAAATTTCACAAGGCTATGGATATATTTGTAGATGCATGGCCACACTCCGTGCCCGCTTGAAAATCGATAGCCGAATGAAACCATTGAAAAAGCTCCTTTATGCCGCCACTTTTTTCATCATTTGTTCGTTTGCCGTGGGCAAGGCAGAGCACTTGGTGCGCAATGTAAATCCGTTCATTGGCACGGGCGGACATGGGCATTGCTACCCGGGTGCTACGGTGCCGTTTGGGATGGTGCAAATAAGTCCGGACAACGGCACCGAGGGTTGGGACTGGTGCAGCGGCTACAACTATGGCGATTCCATGATAGCCGGCTTCAGCCATATGCACCTCAGCGGCACGGGGGTGGGCGAGTGGTGCGACATATCGGTGATGCCCAATCCCGGGCTCATTCCCGATACGGGCAAGTTTTTCCGCGTCAAGTTCAGCCATGAAAACGAGGTGGCATTTCCCGGCTACTACAGCGTCATCATGAACAACGGCGTGCAGGCATCGTTCACGGCCACCGAGCGTTGCGCGTTCCATAAGTATTTCTTTCCCGTAGCCTCCACGCCCGTCATCAAGTTCAACTTGGGCTTCAGCATCAACTACGACAGCACTACCGAGACCTACTTCACCAAGGTAGACGACAGCACCTTTATGGGCTATCGCTATTCCACCGGCTGGGCCAAAGCACAGCGGGTCTACTTCGCCGTCAAGACGTCCGAACCCATAGTGAAAGCCTTCATTTACGATGAAGGTACTCCCGCCATCAACAACTCCATGAGGGGGCATTATGTGAAGAGCCAATTGGTTTTCAAAGACTTGCAGGGTAAACCTTTGATGATGAAGGTCGCGCTGTCTACGGTGAGTCCGCAACGGGCATTGGTGACCCTGAAAGAAATTTCGGATTGGGGGTCGTTCGATGAAGTTCGAAAGACGGCTGAAAACGCTTGGGAAAAGGAGATGTCCAAAATTACCGTAAAAGGCAGCGACGACCGCTTGAAGCGCATCTTCTACACCGCCCTCTACCACACATGCATGGCGCCGGTGCTTTACTCGGATGCCGACGGGGTGTATAAAAACGCCAACGACAGCACCTTCAAAACCGCATCGGGCCAACGATATACTGTGTTCTCGCTGTGGGACACCTTCCGCGGCCTCAATCCGCTGTTCACCCTCACCCAAGGCCGCCGCAACACCGATATCCTCAACAGTATGCTGGCATTCTGCAATGAAAACGGCGAACTGCCCGTTTGGGACTTGAGCACTTGGGAGACGGGCTGCATGAGCGGCTACCACGCAGTGCCCGTACTGGCCGATGCCGTGCTTAAAAGCACGCCCGGCCTCGACCCCGAGAAAGCCTATGCGGCCATGAAAATCAGCGCATTCCAAAAAATTCGCGGCACGCAGGACTACATCAAGTATGGCTACCTGCCCCAAGACAAGGGCGGCTATAGCGTAACCATCACTTTGGAATATGCCTACGACGACTGGTGCATTGCCCAAGTGGCCAAGAAGTTGGGCTATCGCGACGACTATGAAATGTTCATGAAGCGCTCTGCAGCCTACCGCCTGCTGTTCGATAGGAAGACCGGCTTCATCCGTGCCAAGAATGCCGATGGTAAGTTTACAGAGCCCTTCAACCCCTATTTCTCGTCGGTAGACGAGAGCAAGGCCATGTACGAGGAAGGCAATGCTTGGCAATACACCTTCTTCGTGCCCCACGATGTGCAGGGGTTGGCGCGCATGATGGGTGGTAAGGACAAATTCATCGAGAAGCTCGACTCCCTGTTTACCGTGCCCTCGCAAGCTGAGGGCGAGCAGAGCCCGCCCGACATCAGCGGGCTGATAGGCCAGTATGCGCACGGCAACGAGCCCAGCCACCACATTGCCTACCTCTACAGCTTTATAGGTGCCCCTTGGAAAACGCAGGAAAAAATCCGCATGATAGTGGATTCCATGTATCACGACAATCCGCAGGCGGGCTATGCCGGCAATGAAGATTGTGGGCAAATGAGCGCATGGGCGGTTTGGAGCATGATGGGCTTTTATCCTGCAAATCCGGCCAGTGGCGAGTATGTATTCGGCACCCCCATGTTCGAGGAAATCTCCATCAATCTGGGTAATGGCCGCACCTTCAAGGTGACGGCTACGAATTTCGGTAAAAACAAACCCTACATCAAGAGCGTGAAGCTGAATGGGATGCCCTACACCAAATCCTACATCCGTCATGCCGACATGGTGACCGGGGGCAAGTTGGAATTCGAAATGAGCGACAAGCCCAACAAGGCGTTTGGCGCCAAGCCCGAAGATTGGCCGTATTCGGCATCGGCACTGTAGTTTAGGTGCCCGTCACTATCGGGTTTTGAAGACTATGGCTGTGTCGTTTTTCAGGAGGTTGGAGAACGACGTACCGGCATCCAAATCGTGCTTCAAGTGGCAGTCAAGCCAGGGTATCAGGTATTTGTCGATGAGCTCATGCTGGGCTTCTCGCGTTATTTCGGGTTTGGGTTTGCAGGCGCCCTCGCCAAAGCCGCAGGTCACACTCTTGTCGGCCATCAGGCAGTGGCTGCCTCCCTTAATGCCTATGTAGCATTTGGATGGGCTCGCCAAGGCTTCATACATAGGCAGTTGGTGCTTGTCGGGCGGCGTGATGCAGTCGTTGAGGCCAGCGAAAATCAATGCCGGTATGGCAATTTTTTTTGCTGCCGCAATGGCCGATGGGCCGGTTTCGGCGGGTGCAAGGGTGGCTATGGCCTTGATTTCGGGATGCCCTGCCGCCGCAAGAAAAGACGAACCGCCACCCATACTATGACCCATAACGCAGGTCATGGTGTCTACATGGCCATAAAGTGGGGAGCCCGGGTTTCGGCCTTCCTTTTGGAGTTGTTGCAACACAAAAGCCAAGTCTTGCCCTTGAGCATCGTGGTGGGGCGAGAAAGACGCCTCGGTGGTGGGCAACACCATGATGTAGCCATGAGGCACCACGGCCTCCCAAATGTTTTGGTAGGCATCCCACCGCATCACAAATCCGTGTCCAAAGGCAATTGCGGGTGCCTTGCCCAGCAAAGTTTTGGAGAAAGCGGTATTGTCGCCGGCAGTCTCGGCGGGGTAATACACCTCGCAAGTCACCTCCCTGTTCTGCCGCGCGGCATCTACCATTGTAAGCGATACATGCCCAATGGGGTAGGGCTGTGCAAAAGCCGCGAGACAGCAACAAGCCCCAATCAAGCAGAGTAAAGCCGTTTTCATGAAGGCAAAATTAATGGATTTGTGGGCGTGGGAGGGCGATGCAATTCGGATTTGATTTGCATGGGTTGAAAAATTATTTCCCATAAGGTCGAGGACATATCCTAAACCTGCTGTACTATTGGTTGCTTTTAAAAAGGAGGTAAGACCCTTCAAAGACTTTAAAGAAATAGAATGCTCTGGATACGGGTGTATTCATTAAGGTATTTGGTTGGAAATACATAGAATTCCCATTGCTCAAGATTAAGCGGATCAACTGTTTGCTTAATCTCAGGATGCAGAAGGTAAAGCACATATACATCTGAATACCTTTGAGGTTTTCCATCGAAGATGGAGGTGCTGCCGAGGTCGGCATGGAATACAAGTGGGATTATCGCGATAGGGGGTGGGAGCATGAACACAACCGGCGGGTATGTGGGGCAGCTATTTTTCCCGAGGAGTATTGACCATTTAACAGCATTGCTAAGAAAATACGGGGTGTCAGGATTAGCCTCCCTTTCAGAACGCTAACGGCGGTTACGCCCAACGATAATTGTTTGTCCAAGTCGCTATCCTAAGCCCCCAAAAAACACACCATCTAAATTGTTACGTTCAAAATGTTTCCTTACCTTTGCGCCTCAAAAAATGCATGGCGACTTCCATGCGCTAAAAAGATTTTTATGAAAAAAGGGCTTCATCCTGAAAGTTACCGAATGGTCATCTTCAAAGATACCTCCAACGATTATACCTTTTTGACGCGCTCCTGCGCTGCTTCCCGCGAAAAAATGGTTTGGGAAGATGGCAACGAGTATCCCGTCATCAAAGTGGAAATCTCCAACACTTCGCACCCCTTCTATACCGGTAAATCGATGTTCGTGGATACTGCGGGCCGCATCGAAAAATTCCGCAAACGCTACGAGAAAAGAGACATCGTCAAGGGCAAAGAATAATCTGCTCCACATTGACATTACGTCAAAAAATCCCGACTTTTGTCGGGATTTTTTTATTAACATAAAAATATCATCAACAATATGACGCCCACCCACATCCTGTTCGACGACCACCGCCACACGGCCCTTTATCCGTTTACGCGCACGCGCCCCACGGGCATGGTGCGGTGCGGCATCCTCACCGCTGCCGAGCGTTGGGAGGCTCTCACAGGTAGGGTGCCCGGTTTCCTTACGCCGACCTACATGCAGGAGGTTTTTCCCACCCTTGCCGGTGCCGACAATGTCTACATCAATGGTGCCGTTCATGCCGATGCCGCCCTGCGCGATGCCATTGGTGCCCTACAGCCCCACCACAAGCTCACGGCAGGGCAGCTCACCATTGCGGCTCGCCTCCACACCGCTCCCCAAACTCCCGATGAATTGGCCGCCGCCATGCAGCCCCTCACCGAAGTGCCCTACGGTGGCAATGTCTTGGCGCTGAACCACATATGGGACATCTTCTCTTTTAACGACGCCTTACTGAGGTCTGATTTCGCCCTTATTACGGCCGGCCGCAAAAGCGCACCGGTGCCGCCGCATGTGGTGGCCATGGGCGACAACCTGTTTATAGAGGAGGGGGCGCACATCTACCCCGGCTGCATCATCAATGCCGCCAAAGGGCCGGTTTACATAGGCCGCGATACCGAGATATTGGAAGGCGTGCTCATGCAGGGCCCCATTGCCGTGTGCGATCATGCGGTGGTGAAAATGGGTGCGAAAATTTATGGCGGCACCACAATAGGGCCGGGCTGCAAAGTGGGTGGCGAAATCAGCAATGTGGTGTTCTTTGCCAATAGCAACAAGGGCCACGACGGCTACCTCGGCAATGCCGTGATAGGCGAATGGTGCAACTTGGGCGCCGATACCAACAGCAGCAACCTGAAAAACAATTATGACACCATCAAAGTGTGGGACGAGCAAGCCGACGCGTTGGTGCGCACCGGCCTCACCTTCTGCGGCCTCCTCATGGGCGACCACTCCAAGTGCGGCATCAACACCATGTTCAATACAGGCACGGTGGTGGGTGTCTCGGCCAATATTTACGGCGGCGGCTTCCCCGACAAGTTCATTCCGTCGTTCGGGTGGGGTGGTGCCGAGGGTATGGTCACCTACGATTTCGACAAAGCCATAGAGACCGCCAACCGCATGATGGCCCGCCGAGGCCGAGGACTCTCGCCCGCCGAAGTCCAAATGTTCCAATACCTGTTCGACCGGACTGCCGCACAGCGCGTAGCCTTCAACCATGCATAACTCCAAAACAAGACCAACAATGAGAAAGAAAATAGTGGCAGGCAACTGGAAGATGAACCGCACCCTGCAAGAAGGACACAGCCTCGTAGCCGGCATATTGGCCGGTCTGCCCGCACTTAGCAGCCATAAGCAAGTGGTGATTGCCCCAACCTATGTGCACCTCACCCAGACGGCCGCCCAACTGGCCGGTCATGCCCACATCCATACCGCAGCCCAAAATTGCAGCAACCAGGAATCGGGTGCATTCACCGGCGAGGTATCGGCGGGCATACTGAAGAGTGCCGGCATAGGGTACGTCATCATCGGCCATTCCGAACGCCGCGAGTATTTTGGCGAGACCAATGCGTTGTTGGCCCAGAAGACCGACCGCGTGCTGGCACATGGCATGGAGGTCATCTTCTGCTGCGGCGAGCCCCTCGCCGTGCGCGATGCCGATACCCAAAATGCCAACGTGGAGACCCAAATTCGCGAAGGGCTATTCCACCTCGCGGCCGAGGCCTGGAGCCACATCGTGTTGGCCTACGAGCCCATTTGGGCCATCGGCACGGGCCGCACCGCCAGTTCGCAACAGGCGCAAGACATGCACCACCACATTCGCGCAGTAGTGCGGGCACAATATGGCGCCACCGTTGCCGACAACCTCACCATCCTCTACGGCGGTAGCTGCAAGCCCTCCAACGCCGCCGAGCTCTTCGCTTGTCCCGACGTAGACGGCGGCCTCATTGGCGGAGCGTCCCTCAAAGCCGATGAGTTTTTGGGGATAGTGGCAGCGATGTAATGCTGCGGTAACTACTTAAAGCAGTGCGCCCCCGTTTCAGGCTTGAAACGGGGGCGTTTTATGTAGCCTTCGCGAAGAGGGTAGATTTTTATGGAGGGCCGGCATGCGATTGGGCGGACTGGGGAGGTTGGGCTATAAACGTTCAATACCGTCAGGCTTCGGGCTTCAATGTCTGTCGGTCTATATACAAGACACCCAAGCCAGTGTTCGACATGCGACAAAAGCGAGCCGGAAATATTCTACTTGGGGCCTATTCCCCTACTGCGTGCAGGGCATTCCGAGCTTGGAGAAAGTTGGGGTTGAGCCGCAATACGGTGTGCCAGCGGGCAGCGGCTTGGGCGGGCTGCCCGTGCAGGTAGTAATATACCCCTAAGTTGTAGTCCAATTCGGGAAGTTGGGGGTAGGTGGGCAGGAGTACCAATATGCGGTCGTAGCTGCGCGCTGCCTCATCGGGGTTCCCCATTCTGAAGCACGCCAAGCCGCGATTGATGAGTGGGGGGAGGCAGGTGCTGTCCAGCTTCAAGGCTTTGTCCAAATAGGCCACACCTTGCATCAACAACTGCACTTTACGAGCCGAGTCCTTTGCATCATCGGCCGCATTCACATATGCTACGCCCAAATTGGCATTTACCAACAGGCTGTTCGGCACGGTCTTCACGTCGTGCTCATACAAAGTGAGGTCGTTCTTCCAGTCGGTATTGCGGGCCATGGTAGCTGTAGCGCACAGGAGGCACAGGATGAGTACGATGGCCCCAATTGGCTTTTGCAAATTGGGGCCATATTTTTCATGGCACCAATTTCCCAGGGCTACCATGCAAATGATGCCTCCCATCGATGCATGATACAGGAGACGCTCGCCCATGGTGCCCCCTATGTTGATGAGCCAATTGTTCACCATCAGCAAGCTGAGGAAGTAGAAGGCAAGCCCAAACGCCACGGCACGTTGTTTTTTATAGGTAGCCCAAATGCCTACCAACAAGCCGGCATGATAAATTACAGATAACCCTACCAACGGTGAGCCCAACGTTTTGTAGGGAATGGTGTTGTAGGAATAGTCGCAGGAAAGGGGGAAAGGAAAAAAGAGCAGGCGTAAATAGTTGAGGGGCGTAGCGATTACGGTTGCAGCTTTTTGCAATGGGGTAGCCAATGCATAGGGATTGTTCCAAATGTCGTTGTCTATCTCGGCGGCAGAGAACCCAACCACCTTTATCCGAATGAGTGCATAGAGCACTGCTACCGCATAAAAAGGCATGGAGCCTTTTAAGGCTTCAAGGGGAGTCTTGCCATTGAACCACACCATGGCAAGCGGCAATAAGATGAGTAGGGCAAGCCCATATTCTTTGGAGAGCAGGGCGAACAAAAAGCAAATCGGCCCCGCAAAACCAGCCCACTTGTGCCGCACCCTGTTTGTGCCGCAAGCCAAAATGAAGGTGAGGCATATGAATGCCAAAGAGCATATTTCATCCCGGCTCTTTACGTTGGCCACTACCTCGCTGTGCACCGGGTGGCAGGCGAAAAGCAGGGTAGCCGCCAGTGCTGCCATAGGGCTCCCCCTGAAAACAACCATCCGCAGCATCCCCAAAAGGGCCACCAATCCGAGCCCGAAGAACAGCACATTGTCGAAGTGCCTGATGTGCATAGCATGAATCAAGGCATCCCGTTGCGCGCCTTTGTCGCCCGCATGGGCCACCACGCTGTCTACCGCATCTGCCGATACCGGCCCCAAAAACTGTTGTTCTATTGCAAACGTGGCTATCGACAATGGTCGGTAGCGCCCGCCGGCGAGCATGTTTTCGGTATTGGTCGTTTTGCAGTAGCTGTAAAAAGCGTCCTTCGAGAAAATGCCTTCCAAGCCTTCCAAGCCGCGGTAAACAAACTCGTTTTTCAGGATGACTATGTTGTCGTCGAGGGCATATTCATTCCCAATAGTATTGCCGTACAGTACAAACGATACTGCGAATACCAACAGCGCATGAACGCTGAACAGGCGGGTCCAATGCGCGGGCGGTGCAGCTATACTTCCCGGTATAGAAGCCGATGCAGTAAAGTCCGTCGGTCCGTTTTTTTGCGCCTGTTTCTGTTTGGAGGACATACGATTTCGACTTCTATCCCAATGAAAACAAACAAATTACCTGCCAATTACGGGTGCACCCACCACGCTCAACGCATGTGCCGCATCCTTATTTCCCGGGTCTATCTTCAATGACGATTGCCAGCAAGAGACGGCCTTGGGGTACTCTTTGTGGAGGTAGAAAAACACGCCCAAGTTGTAAAAGAACTCGCCCAGCCGAGGATACTTGGGGTAGTACGTCTTCACTACCTCAAAATCGGTTTTGGAGCTATCGGCATAAACCGTGTGCAGGCTGTCGAGTTGCCCCAATTTGAAGTAGGCCAACCCCAAGTTGAAATAGCCGATGACGTAGGTGTTGTGCAGCGACAGTACCTTTTTAAGCAACACCACCCCATGCTCCAATTCCTCCTTCTTCTTGGCCGGATTAGGTTCTATGTTCGACATATCGATGTAGGACGATGCTACATTGGCATTGATGATGATGCTGTTCGGCGCGTTTTTCAAGTCGTGGGAGAACAGGGTGAAATTGTTTTTCCAGTCGGCGTTGCGGGCCACGGTCACCCAACTGCAAAGCAACAGTATCACGGTAGTGCCGCCCAATAGTACCAATCGGCCGGTTTCAGGCGACTTTATTTTTTGGAATCCCAAGTAAGCAAAATAGCCGAAAGCGATGGCGAAGCCTACCGATGAATGGTAAATAAGGCGTTCGCCCATGGTGGCACCGATGTCGAAAAACAGGTTGCAAACCAACATCAAGTGCGACAGATACATCCCGATGGCGAAACTCAACACGTTTTTGCGTTTCAGGTAGTAGAAGAATGCCCGCACCAGCCCAAGGTGGAATATCAGCGAAAGCCATACCATGGGGTGCAAAAAGTCTTTATAGGGAATCTGGTTGTAGGAATAGTCGGCCGACAGCGGGTAGGGGAAAACCAACAGGCGGAAGTAGTTGAATGCCGTTGAAATCTCTGTAGCCATTTTCTCCTTGTCCGACGCCAATGCATACGGGTTGTTGAGCAGGTCGGTGTTCGAGGCCTCGTTCATGGGAGCCACAATGTGGCTGCGTATGGCGTAATAAACTATGAAAACCAACAAGTAAGGCCATACCGATGTAATGCTTTTTCCAACCGAGAAGCCCTGAAACAAGTAGAGGGCGAGCGGCAACAGGACGAGCACCGTGATGGCATATTCCTTGGAAAGGAAGGCCAGGAAGAAGAGCACCATGGCTGAAATGAGGGAAACCAACTTTTTCTCCTGCACATATTTGAAGGCGAAAATGTAGGTGAGGCACATGAACATCAACGACATGATTTCATCGCGGCTCTTTACATTGGCAATCACCTCGGTATGTATGGGGTGTACTGTAAATAGGGCGGCTGCAAGTAGTGCCATGATCGGGTTGGACCTAAAGACGATAAACCGCAGGAAGTAAAGCAGCGTTATCATGGACAGCGTGAACCAAACGACATTGAAGAAGTGCCGTATGTGCATGTTGCGATTAAGGATCACCTCTTGCGGGCCTTTTTCGTCGGCATGGGTCACAACGCTGTCGATAGCACTTTGGGGAACCGTGCCCATAAACTGCTGCTCTATGGCAAATGTGACGATGGAGAGCGGACGGTAACGCCCGCCTGACAGTTGGTTGCCGGTTTTGAACTGTTTGTAGTAGCTGTCGAACGCATCGGTGGTCAGGATGGTGGGGATGCCTGTAAATCCTTGATACACGTATTCGTTTTTCAGGATGACCGCAGTATCGTCCAAGGCATATTCATTGCTTACGGTATTGATGTAGAGTAAGAAAGATAGGACGGCAATGATGATGGCCTGAACCTTGAAACTGGAGAGCCACGCCGGAAAAAGGGAGTCGACGTCAACAAATGGAATCGGGTTGGAAAGGCTCGGTGCCGGCTTTGGTGTCGGTCTTGCCGGATTAGCAACAGGAATATTCTTCGATGTCTGTTTTTTAGCCATATCGCTTCAAGTAACGTCCAAATGTAACAAATTATGCTTTCTGCTCCCAACGGGAATGTCGTCAATTGTAGCATAGCCGTAAAAATCGTGCAGCGGGGGTATACCTACTACCTTCGGGTCGTAAAATGTCCGCAGGCGCGGGCGGATGCTACCGTAAGACCGTTGCGCATAAAATAGCCGTCCCCCGTCGAACTTTATTAGACGGGGGATGGATTCGAAATATGTTGCGGCTGCCTAGGCGAAGCGGGAGCTGACCACCAACTCCTTGCTACCTGGGGTATATTTGTAGAAGCCCTCGCCCGATTTGCAGCCCAAATACCCGGCCTGCACCATGTTCACCAACAGTGGGCAGGGGGCATACTTGGTGTTGCCCAGGCCATTATACAGCACATTGAGGATGGAGAGGCAGGTGTCCAGGCCAATGAAGTCGGCCAATTGCAGCGGTCCCATGGGGTGAGCCATGCCCAGTTTCATAATGGTGTCAATCTCATGCACTCCCGCTACGCCCTCGTGCAGGGAAATGATGGCCTCATTAATCATGGGCATCAAGATGCGGTTGGCTACAAAGCCGGGGTAGTCGTTGGCCACGCATGGGGTCTTCCCCAGTTTTTCCGACAATGCGTAAATCGTCTTGGTCACTTCGGCATCTGTGGCATAGCCATTTATCACCTCCACCAATTTCATTACCGGCACGGGGTTCATAAAGTGCATCCCAATCACTTGACTCGGCCTTTTGGTGACAGATGCTATTTTGGTAATCGAGATGGACGATGTGTTGGATGCCAGAATGCAATGCGGAGCACAATGTTCATCTAGTTTGCGGAAAATGTTGAGTTTCAATTCCACGTTTTCGGTGGCGGCTTCAACGGCCAGGTCTGCACCTGTTACGGCTTCGGCCATATCGGTATGGGTGCTGATGTTGGCAATTGCTGCGGCCTTGGCCTCAGCGGTGAGCGAGCCCTTGGCCACTTGGCGGTCCATGTTTTTTTCGATGGTCAGCATGGCCTTATCCAATGCGGCTTGGCTAATGTCCATCATCCTTACCCGGTATCCACTTTGGGCAAACACATGGCAAATGCCGTTGCCCATTGTTCCCGAACCTATTACCGTTACTATACTTACATTTCCCGATGTCATGGTGTTGTTTTTGAGATTTCGTTGGTCAAAAGTAAAATTACTAACCGGGAACGGCAAATGTGTATCGGCCATCTTACCCCCAAGCTTTGAAATGGCGCCGATTTTGGTACTTTTGGATTTGCTGACCCATGAAAAAGTTCGTTTTTACCTCCTTCTGGCTGCTTATAGCCGTTTGTAGCCAACTACATGCGCAAAACCGTTTTGGTTTGGAAGTGGGCGAGGGGTGGTCATACCTCAAGTCGGGCCCAAATGCGGGTATCAACTACAACTTCAGTACCGACCCTGAGTTTTCATTCGGCGGCTACTACTTGCGCCGCCTCAATCGCACCATGTACGTGGGTGTTCGGGCCTTTTTTGAGCAGTATGCCTATACCTACAAAATGGAGTATACCGATACCGCAGGGCACCGAGGCGGCGAGATTGACGACAAAGTTTCCATGATCTTCATTGCCCCTACCTTCGATATTGCGGTAGACAGGCATCAAATTCTACATGCCTTCGCGAGCGGAGCCTATGGCATGTTGCAAAGGGGCACACAGAAGGATGCGGTGTTCAACTATCGGTATTCCTCCGGCGCACTAACAGGCTATGAAAACGACGGCCAGATATCGAAGAGCATGATGCGTTTCGACGTGGGGTTGGTGGAACATGTTCGGTTGGGGGAATTGTGGCACCTCACCATCACCGAAGAATATGGCATCCCCATGGGCACCCAAACCCTTTTCAACAATCCGGTGAATACGCAAATCATGGTGAGTCCCAAGTATTTTGCTGTTCGGGTAGGGGTGATGTACAAATTCGTTTTCACGGGATGGCCGGCCAGATACGACGGCGGAGAGTAGTGCAACCACTAATATTGGTGCCCCAATTTGCTTTTACCTTTAGTTTAGCCCAAGACGTTTTATCTTTACACCCTATGGATTTGCCCGCCGGGAAAAAAATTTACTTCGCTTCAGACTTCCATTTAGGCATTCCGGACCTGCGTACGAGTATAGAAAGGGAAAAGCGAATTTGTAAATGGTTGGATTCCATAGCGGAAAGTGCAGAAGTGCTGTATTTGGTTGGAGATATTTTTGATGCATGGTTTGAATATGGCAATGTAGTGCCCAAGGGCCACACCCGGTTTTTGGGAAAGCTGGCCCAATTGCGCGATTCCGGCCTTGTTATTGAAGCCTTTACCGGCAACCACGATTTGTGGATGCTCGACTATTTTGAATCGGAATTGGGCATTCCCGTCCATCATGAGCCCATTCGTCGAACCATCAACGGGAAAACGTTTTTTATTGGACATGGTGATGGTCTGGGTCCTGGAGACCACGGCTACAAGATGCTGAAAAAAGTGTTGCGTAGCCCGTTTTCTCAGTGGTTGTACCGCCGTGTGCACCCCAATACAGGCGTGGGGCTCGCCGCTTGGTTCAGTGGTCTGGGTTCCAAACATGCAGATATGCCGACCAAAGAATTTCGCGGCCCCGACAAAGAATGGCTGGTGCAGTTTTGTTTGGAGACGCTCAACAACGAACATATCGATTACTTCGTATTCGGGCACCGCCACATTGCCATCGAATATCCGCTGCCCCAAAACAGCCTGTACATCAATCTGGGAGACTGGATCAAATTCGACAGTTACGGCGAGTTTGATGGGAGCGCGATGAAACTCAAATTTTATAAAGCCAATTAAATAATCCTATCTTTTATGCAACGGGAAATAGTAGTCGTCAGACATGCAAAAACAGAGAGCGTTAGCCGCGCAGGGGACGATTTTTCGCGAACTCTTACGTCGGTGGGGGAGCGCGATGGAGAAGCCATAGGTAAGTTTTTGAAGGAACAGGGCATTAAGCCCGATTTGATGCTTGTGAGCTCGGCCAAGCGCACCCGCCGAACAGCCAAAATATTGGCTACTGCATTGGATATTACCCCTGAGCACATCAAGTATGAAGATAAACTCTATCTCGCTACCGATTCCGCAATAGAAACCGAGGTGATGACGGTACCGAACAACATTGCCACACTTGTAGTGGTAGGGCACAACCCCGGCATTACCGATTTCGTCAACGGGATTTCTAAAGATTTCGTTCTCGGTCACCTGCCCACATGTGGAGTAGTTGCCGCCAAGTTTGAGGCCGATACCTGGGCAGATTTTCCTGCCGCCGTAAAAAACATCACCCTCATCAAATTTCCGAAACATGAATAATCATTTGGGCAAACCTGCAGCACAGACATTGGGGATACTGGAGAACCTTTTTGCAGGCCATTTTGGACGTAACCCAGAATCCGTAGTCACTTTGGGAGTGTCGGGGTCCGACCGTCGTTACTATCGCCTTACCGGTGGTGGAGACTCCGTAATAGGTACCTACAATATGAATGTGGCCGAAAACAATGCGTTTTTCTATGCCACGGAATTGTTTCGCCGGCACGGTATTTCGGTGCCCGAAGTGTATATCATCAACAAAGACCGTCGCGCCTATCTTCAGCAGGATTTGGGCAATGTATCGTTGTTCGACCGGGTTACCGGGGATGGTTATACCGATGAGGTGCGTAAATATTACCACCGCTCGCTACACCAATTGGCCAAGGTGCAATGGATAGCGGGTAGGGATGCCGACTACCGCCAATGCTTCACCTCCCGCCAATTTGACGAGAAGGCCATAATGGCCGACCTCCTATATTTCAAATACTATTTTGCCGACCTCCAAGACATTCCCTACAATAAGGCGGCCATGGCCGATGAAATGGAATTGTTGAGTCGCGACCTTGGCCGGGTGCAACCGCAAACTCTGATGTATCGCGACTTCCAGAGCCGCAATATCATGTTGCACGACGACAAGCCCTATTTCATAGACTATCAAGGGTTTATGCAGGGGCCACCGCAATATGACCTGGCATCTGTGCTTTGGCAGGCCAAAGCCCGTCTGCCCGAGGCTTGGAAGGAAGACCTGCTCAATGGCTACATCTCCGCCCTCGGGGACCTTCATGTGCCCCGTATGGATGAAATCTATTTTCGGCGTGGATACGTCCAATTTGTCCTCATCAGGTTGCTTCAAGTTCTGGGTGCTTATGGTTTCCGGGGGTTGTTGCAACAAAAGACGCACTTCATCACCAGCATTGGTCCTGCATTGCAGCATTTGTCGCTGTTTTTGGAGAGCCATCCGCAAACCCCGCCTTATCCCGAGTTGCGCACGTTCCTCGAAAAGGTCTCTTCTGCCGAAATCCAGAAAAAGTATGCTGCGGCGGTGGCACCACAGGCACCCGCCCTTAAAGTATATATAGAGAGCTTCTCCTACAAAAACGGCATCCCTACTACCGACAGCCTCCATGGAGGCGGTTATGTGTTCGATTGTCGCGGGATAGAGAACCCCGGTCGCTATGAGCCCTACAAACAACTTACCGGGCTTGACGAGCCGGTGAAGCAGTTTTTGGAACGCGAATCGACGATGCCCGATTTTATGAATCACGTGAATGCCATGGTGGGCATGCACGTCACCAATTTTGTGGAACGTGGGTTCGATGAACTGCGTGTCTCCTTCGGGTGCACCGGTGGCCGTCACCGGTCGGTATATGCTGCCGAGAAATTGGCCAACTACCTGAAGTACCGCTTCGGGATTGAAGTTGTGCCGATACATACGAATAAGGATAATTGGGTGAAATAGTACAACAGCAGTAGGATGGTGAAAGAGTTGGCCAATCGTGCCACCACTTGACACCGTGTTTTGCCAACCCAAGTGGAGACTGTGTTTTGAACAAATGGGTCGCGATAGTTATTTCCATTTAGTGGGGTTGCACATTGTGCGGCTGCACGGGGGGCAATTGATTCCGGTGGCCCTTAAGTTACTTTTTTGGCCAATGGGAAGCCGTTATAGCATGGTGTAGCGACTCTTATGCCAATTGCCTGCAAGGCAGGATACAAAATGGTGAGCATTTGTTCTACTTTTTAGGGGTGGGCACCGGCGGCAGTTTGACCATAGTGCTTCGCAACTCCAACGGATGTTTCCAATCGGGTATTTACCCACTATATGTAGCCGCGGGTAAAGGTGCGGCCTCCTACATCGATTACGACCGAGATATGGATAAAGACTACTTGACCGACTCCATTCATTACGGGAGCCTGTATATCCATATCGATACCGTCAAACAACGGATTTCCGATTCTTTTTCATTGGTGGCGAAATATCGTTCCGATACTACCACAGTGAACGTTACCCAATGGCAGTTTTTCGGAACCATACAGAATAGTTTGAGTGCCTCCCGGGCGTTCTTTGCGAGGTGCGGCGGGCCGTTTGTAGTATGTCGATTTCATTAGCCTATGGAATACGGAACTTCTAATACGGAACAAGCCGATGGATTCTTGCTGCGCGTATGCCTCCTTCGCAATAAATAGCTACCTTAGCGAAAGGCAGTGCCACTGATGGGTGTTGCACAATTTCTTCAACCCATGGAGACGAAAAAGGAAAGCTTAGACATCATTAACGAAGACGAAGAGAAGAAAATCATTCTGCGCGAATACCGCGCCCTGTTGCGGGCATTGCGCGAACGCATCAAGAAGGGCGATAAGGCCAAGTTGCGGCGGGCTTTCGAGATGGCAGCTGAGGCACATAAGGATATGCGCCGAAAATCGGGCATCCCCTACATCATGCATCCGTTGGCTGTTGCCCGAATTGTAGTCGAAGAAGTTGGGCTCGGCATCACTTCCTCCATCTGCTCCTTGCTGCACGACACGGTGGAAGATACCGAAATCACGCTTGAAGACGTGAAACATGAATTTGGCGAAAACATCGCCAAAATCATCGATGGACTTACGAAGATTTCGAATGTCGTGGATATCAAGGCCAACACCACGGTGCAGGCTGAAAACTTCCGCAAAATCCTGCTTACCCTTGCCGACGACCCCAGGGTGATTTTGATAAAACTGGCCGACCGGCTGCACAACATGCGCACATTGGAGAGCCTGAGCCGGGAAAAGCAGTTGAAGATATGCTCGGAGACCACCTACATCTATGCTCCGCTCGCGCATCGGCTCGGTCTGTATCAAATCAAGTCTGAAATGGAAGACTTGGCCATGAAGTATACGCACCCGGAGGTTTACGTCGAAATTGCGCGATGCCTGAAGGAAACCAAGCGGGACCGTACCAAGTATATCAACGAGTTCATCAAGCCCATTAAAGAAGAGCTCACCAACAGCAATTTCGAATTCCAGATTTACGGACGACCCAAGTCCATACATTCCATTTGGACGAAGATGAAGAACAAACATGTCACCTTCGATGAAGTGTACGACCTGTTCGCCATCCGCATCATCCTGAAGTCGGAGCCTGAGCGCGAAAAAGAGGATTGTTGGAAGGTTTATTCTGCGGTTACCAAATTCTATCATCCCGGTGCAGAGCGCTTGCGCGATTGGATAAGCGTGCCGAAGGGCAATGGCTATGAGGCCCTGCACACAACGGTTATGGGGCCCGGTGGCCGTTGGGTGGAAGTGCAGATTCGCACGGAGCGGATGAACGAAATCGCCGAAAAGGGCCTCGCAGCCCATTGGAAATATAAAGACGGCGCGCCAAGTGTGCAGGAAAACAAATTGGAGAGCTTCCTTCTGCACCTCCGCGAAATCCTGAACAATCCCGAAACCGACACCATCGACTTCATACAGGATTTCAAACTCGACTTGTTCACCGAGGAAATCTATATCTATACCCCTAAGGGCGACATGCGGGTTCTGCCCAAGAACGCCACCATTCTGGACTTTGCCTTCGATATACATACCCACTTGGGATTCAATTGCATAGGAGCCAAGGTAAACTACAAGCTGGTGCCCTTGAGCCATCAACTGAAGAGTGGCGACCAAGTGGAAATCATCACTTCGTCCAAACAGAAACCGCAGAAAGAGTGGATTGACTTCGTCATTACAGCGAAAGCAAAGAGCACCCTGAAAAACTACCTGAAAGCAGAGCGCAAAAAAACCGCCGACGAGGGCAAGGCTCTATTGCAAGCCAAGTTCGCAGACCTGCACGTTCCCCTCAACCAAATCAATTTGGCAGAACTTCTGGCGCATTTCAAAAAGACGTCGGGTACCGAATTGTATTACGGAATTGCCGTGGGAAATGTGGATTTGCGGGACTTGCGTGAGTTCACCATTACGGGAGAAAAGCTGGTGGCCCCGTTGAGGGATGCAGCCCGTGCCGACCAAAAAGTCGTGGTTGAGGAAGAAATCGAGAGTGCGACTGCCAAGGCAGCCGTACCGAAAGGCACCGAAATATTGATTTTTGGCGACCAGTCGGACAAGGTACTCTATAAATTGTCGCAGTGCTGCCAACCCATTCCGGGCGATAACGTGTTTGGTTTCAAAGCATCCGACGGTATTCGAATCCACCGTACCGACTGCCCCAATGCGGCGCGGCTGCTTGCCAACTATGGGCATAAAATCATCAAAGCCAAGTGGGCGAAGAATAAGGAAATCTCATTCCTTACCGGTGTAAAGATTTTTGGGCTCGACGATGTTGGAGTAATACAGAAAATCACCAATGTGATTTCAGGAGACCTCCGGATGAACATGAGGTCGTTGAGTATCGATTCGCAAGACGGGCTGTTTCAAGGCAACATCATGGTGTATGTACACGATAGGGAAGAATTGAACGCCTTGTGCGCCAAGTTGGGAGAGCTGGAAGGTATCCACAGTATTGAGCGGCTGGAGTCTAGTGCCGACCAGGGATGAGTGAAAAAAGGAAGGGTTGGAGACCCCATTATGGCTCCAACCCTTCCTTTTTCTTATTTGCAGAAATTGGATTATGCGATCTCTACCAATTCGATATCGAAAATGAGGTCTTTGCCGGCCAGCGGGTGGTTGGCATCGAGCACAACGGTTTCGTCATTCACTTCGAGTATAACGACAGGGAAAATGTTGCCGTCGTTGTCGCTCATCTGGAGCTCCATACCTACGGCAGGCTGCATGTCTTCGGGAAATTCGTCGATGGGATATTCTATCACCATTTCTTCGTTATGCTCGCCATAAGCGTCAGTCACAACAATTTCGACAACCTTTTTGTCGCCGGGAGACATGAGCAATACCGCATCATCGAATCCTTTGATTACTTGGCCATTGCCAACCACGAATTGGAGCGGAGCCCGGCCTTCCGAACTGTCGAAAACGCTTCCATCACGAAGAGTACCGCGGTAGTGTACACTGACTCTGTCGCCTTTTTTTACTTGTTGCATTGTTTGACTACTTTTATGAATTAAGCACGCAAGGTAAGCTATTTGCTGTGACCCTGCACAAAAAAACGCGGCAGGCATTAAGGATATATGAAGTTCATTTCAATTTTTTTGGCCGCACTTTTTCCACTGGCGGCATTTTGTTTGGGCCATGCTCCAAAAACGGCTACACCTGCCGACTGTCTGCCGGGCGAGTATTTGCCGCTGCTTCAAGGCAAGCGCGTGGCACTGGTGGTCAATTCGTCGTCGGTGGTAGATGGCAGGAATCTCGCAGATTTTTTGCCAAGCAAACAGGTAAATGTAGTCAAGATATTTGTGCCCGAACACGGTTTTCGCGGCACGGCTGATGCCGGCGCCAAGATTGAAAGTACCATCGACAGTGCTAGCGGCTTGCCGGTTTTATCGCTATACGGTAGCCACAAAAAACCCAAGCCCGAGGAACTGGAGGATGTAGACGTGTTGGTTTATGACCTTCAGGACGTTGGGGTGCGGTTTTATACCTATATATCTACCATGCAGTACTGTATGGAGGCTTGTGCGGAGAACAAAAAGACCTTTGTTGTTCTGGACCGCCCCAACCCAAACGGCTTCTATGTTGACGGGCCAATATTGGATACGGCAAACCGATCGTTTGTAGGTATGCAACCCGTTCCTATCGTTTATGGCATGACTTGTGGCGAATATGCCGCCATGCTAAAAGGTGAGGCGGCATTTGCACACGCAGCCAGCTTGGAACTGAAGGTAGTGCAGTGCAAGGGCTACGTCCACAACATGAAAATTGACTTGCCAACGCCTCCGTCACCCAATCTTAGATCCGCCGCTGCAATACATTCATATCCTTATCTGTGCCTGTTTGAAGGTACCCCCGTGAGTGTGGGCCGCGGTACAGACCACCCTTTCGAACAATACGGATGTCCCGATTTTGAAGGGAAATATCCGCACGCCTTCACTCCCCGAACCGGAGCCATTGCGAAATCGCCACTTTACGAAGGCAAAGCGTGCTTCGGGAGGGAAACGGGCACTGATGCGGAGATTTTGGCGCAGCTTGAACATGGTGGATTAAATCTCGAACCCTTGATTGATGCCTATCGCAACTACCCGGACAAGGGAAAGTTCTTTTCGACTTTTTTCAAAAAGCTGGCGGGCACTACAAGTTTGGAGGAGCAAATTGCTGCAGGGATAACGGCCGAAGCAATTAAGGCAACCTGGTCGCACGGGTTGGAGGGTTTCAAAAAGGTGCGGGAAAAGTATTTGCTGTATCCCTGACCCGCAACCGACAAAATATAAACCCCCGGTTTTTTAACCCGTAATTGCATTGCAATGCTCGTTCAAAAAAAATATTTGTCCCCAAAACCGTCTGTGGTGCAGTGTTTTGGCGAATAGGGGCGGTTGCCCTCCAAAATATATTATTACTGTGGTTGTGATTCGGAATTATTCTCTAATTTAGTACCTTCAACCGAATAAAATTAAATTTGCGATATGAAACGTTTCATCATCACCTTTGCAATGCTTGCCGGGATAGCTTCGGCTGCATTTGCCCAAAACGCACAAGTAGCCGGCAATCAAGCCGACGCAGCACAAGTGGAAGCCTCCAAAAAGAAGATGGCCGAGCAAATGGCTGAGCGTCACACGCGCGAGCTGCAGCGTCAGTATGGCCTGACCGAAGAACAATACAAAAAGGCATACGAAGCCAATTTGGTGTTCTCTGCCAAGATGGTCAACAACCGCAATCCGACCAACAAGACGGTTTCTCCAACGGAGATTCAGAGCATTATGGACGAGCGCGATGCCAAGTTGAAAACCATCATGACTCCCGACCAATACAAACAATACGACATGGTTAAGCCCTCCACCGGAGCACGCAACAACCAGTCTGTAAACAGGTAGTTTTCGATTTTCAACGGATTAAGCCCGAGCCAATTTGGCTCGGGCTTAATCCGTTGATTGCTATTGTGGCCATTGACTGGCTAGTCAAGTAGGGAGTCTATTGTGCCACACCCGGTTCAGGTTACGGCAATATGAACCGATGTTGTACCAATTGACCCACAATTTGTAGATTTACCTGCGGGTAGATATACATTCCGATATTTCGTATTTGACTAAAGGTGTTCTTCAATAAAAGGTAAAATTTAAGTGTATGGCAGCAGCATGTATCGTTTTCGCAGATATTGTCGGCTTTTCAACCAAGCGTACGAGTCTACAGCGGGAGGTGATAGACTCGTTCAATAAAGAATTGCGCACTTTTCTATCGCAATTTTTCGACCCATTGACGGGTGAGTCGGAAGTTATTGCATTGCCGACAGGCGATGGTGCTTGTCTGTCCTTCCTCTTAGACAACGATCGGCGCCGATGGAATGAGAAAACGATATTCGAATTGTGCATCCTGTTGCATAAGTGGGCGTACGAAATGAGTACTCCGGAAAACTCCGTGCAGTTGCGCCTCGGGGTGCATATGGGCATTGTCGATATCGTGCTTGACCTCAACAATAAAAAGAACGTTGTGGGCGATACCATCAATTTTGCTGCCCGTGTGATGAGTGCCGCAAAAGCACGCCAAACGTACATTTCAGACACCGTTTTCAACGAATATGTAGGGGTGGCCACCCAATCGCTGGGTATAAGGGCCGGCGGTAAAGATTATCGTGTCCGCTTCGGCAAACCGGTAAAAATCTTCGCGAAGCACGACCGGGAGCTCACCTTGCATGATATGCTGTTGGAACCGCATGAGCGATTTATGGATGCAGCCGGTGAAGAAGATGCACTGGGTGCCGGCGGCAAGACAATCCAGATTGAAAGGTTGGAATTCGAACCCGAGATGGTATTCGTTAATGGTGGGGTATTCAAAATGGGCAGTAAGGATGGCCAAAATTCCGAGAAGCCCATACACACAGTGGAAGTGGGCGACTTCCTTATCGGAAAATATCCGGTTACGCAAAAGCAGTGGAAGGCAGTAATGGGCAACAATCCCTCCAAGAATAAGGACAACGATAATCATCCTGTTGAACGGGTTTCGCTCGCGGAGGTGCAGGAATACATCAAAAAACTTAATGAGAAGACCGGTAAGAGATACCGCCTGCCCACTGAGGCCGAGTGGGAATATGCGGCCAAAGGCGGAGATGCGAGCCAAGGGTTTATATATGCCGGTGGCAACGATTTGAAGGAAGTGGCTTGGGACTCTGAAAACAGCAAGGGCTCTACCCAAGCGGTGGGACTCAAAAAACCGAATGAACTTGGATTGTACGATATGACCGGCAATGTTTGGGAATGGTGTAACGATTTTTATGACGAAAAATATTATTCGGTGAGTCCGGAGAAAGACCCTAAGGGTCCTGCCAATGGCGACAACCGCGTAATAAGGGGTGGCAGTTGGATCAATTTCCCAGCCCGATACCGCACCACCGACCGCTACTTCAATTACCCCGGCGACCGTCGCACTTACTTGGGGCTAAGGCTAGCATGCTCGTTAGACTATCCTATGGGGCTGTAAGTTGGGGGGTATTCCGGTTGCCGATTTCCGAATGGGGCAGAGTGGTGGAAGGCCATTTTGTTCAGGTTACCTCATCATTTCCTCGTAGACGTTCAAATAATCTTGGGCAATTTTTTCGTGGTGGAACCGCTTGATATTTTGGCGACCGGCCAGTACCAGCTCATCGTAGCGGCCACGATTGTTGGCCAGTTCCATAATGGCCTGCCTGATTTCTTCCACGTTGTGTGGGTCTACCAGCAATGCCGACGCTTCTGCTACTTCCTTCATGGCGCCGCTATTGCTCGTAATTACAGGTCTACCCACCGACTGTGCTTCGATGATTGGCATGCCGAATCCTTCTACAAACGAAGCAAAAAACAGCATGTCGCAGGAAACGTATCGTTCGTTAATCCCTTCGTCGGTAAGCCCATTGTAAATCGTGTAAGAGATGCCATATTCCTTCAGGCGATTGATAATGGCTTCGGCTACAAATGCTACAATGTCTAAGTGAACGTTCAGACCGCGCACCGCCTCAATAAGGTTGGGCAGGTTTTTATGTTGTGCCGAGCCTATTTGCAATATGCGGGGTATGGGGTTGATGTTTACCTTCGGAACGTACTCGAATATCGGCTTTACGGGGTCGTAAACAATCTTTATTCGCTCTGCGGGGTAGTCGAAATTTGATAGCAGGTGGTCTTTCGTAAATTGGGAAATGGCTGTTACGTAGGTGGCGTTTCTTAATGGGAAATAAAACCAAAAATAGTGGTAGAGGGCGTGTTTTAACTTTTGACTACGGATTTTTTCATAGTGAACGAGGTCGTGAATCGTCAAGAGGTTTTTTCGTCCCGGTAGGCCTATCAACAAAAAATGAACATCGCCGGTAACATGGTTGATGTCGCCGGCATATTTGCGGATTCGCAGAATGTTGGCGAGCCGCGAGTGGGTAGGGTCGAGGTTGTAGTCTCCAATTTCGATTCTACCCTTTAGGCTCGCCTTAATCAAGTTGAATATCCCTTCAATCGAAAATCCGGTTTTTCGTGGTTCCCGGTTGATGTATACTACTTTCAAGATTTGCAGAAATTATAAATTTAAAGCCGAAAATGGAAAGGTTGCATAGGTACCGCCCATCGTTTTTCCCGCAACTAAGGTAAACCGATACCGGTGGAAAGGCAAATTACGTTTCCAATTCCATCAAAAGCCTTGCCCATCAACTCGGGTTCTGCGCCATTTTTTTAGTGACACTGCGTCATGGTGCCTATTTTACAGGTCACGGGATAGAACTGGCCATGGGCATACACGGTTCGGAACGCCTAAAATTTCATTTCATCTACAATAGGCCGCAACAAGAAGGCTGGATGGGGATGGAAAATTATGCGTGTTGCATCACCCTCGGTTTCAGGTTTTTCTTTGGCAATTTGGCGCTCAAAGCCTTTTCCATAGTCAGCCGGGCCATCAGGTAGCTCACCGTAGATTCTGCGCCTTGGTTCAGGTTCACATAATTTTCTTCCAAGCCATCGTAGCAGCCGCCGGTTGCAGGGTTGTAAATAATTTGGTGCAGGTGATTGTGACCTAGAAACCAATTGAAGGCCGTCTCCATCTTCTTGCCATACCCTGCATTCTTGAAGAGGTCGTCCAGCTTGTCTAATGCCAGAATGGTGTAGGCAATTTCAATGGGTTGCTCGCCCCCGTTGGTCCTTTCGTCTTGGTCGGATTCCCTACTGAGCCAGTTCTTATTGGAAATCGTCTTTATGCCGGTAGGGGTAAACGTTTTATTAATCAGGAAATCGAATCCCGATAGGGCAATATCGCGGTAGGTTTCATTGCCCACAACCATCCAAGCGCAAAGTAAGGCTTCGGGTAAGATGCTGTTGGCATAGGTGAGGTACCCTTCAAACCACTGCCATTTTTCATCGGCCTCATGACGGTACATCTGCACGAGCCGGTCTGCAAACTCGGTAATCAGTTTGGTATTTGAGGCCGACGGACTGTCGAGGTGGCCGTAATACAAACCCTTTATGATGAAAGCCATAGCCCTTGTTGAATGGATTCCGTTCAAAATCGGCATAGCCCGCGTAAGGATGGTTTCGGCAAGCACCACGACTTCTGCCGGGAGAATGGCACGCTTGGATATGCAATAGCCAAGGGCCCAAATGGCCCGCCCGTTGGAATCGGCCAAATTGGTGGAGAAGTTTTGGGCTGTAAATTGGCCCGATTCGTCCACATAATTCAGGAAGTTTCCTCCTGGCTGCAGACAGAAGGCAATAAAATCCAAATAGATTTGAAGTAATGGTAAACTATCTGCGTCGTCGGTAAGTTCAAAGTATTGACACATGGCTATCAATGCCCGGGCATTGTCGTCGAGCGTATAGCCGGAAGTGATGTCTGGGCGGCTTAGAAAGGCGAACTGCACGATGCCGAAACCGGTAGTCATACGTTTGAGGTGCGCCAAATTTATTTCGGGCACATTGTACTTCCGTAATTCAAATGCTCCCATCACTTTTTCAAACAGGTGCACGTGGGCAATGGCCGAATTTTCCCAAGCCGTTGCAGCCATACGGTGTAGTCCGTTCAAGCTGATGTTCATGCGGTATTGCCCATCTGCCAGTAATAGGTTGACCGCATTGGCCAGTTGTTGGGGATTTTCGAAATCGATGATAATACCGGCATCGTTTTGCAACACCTCACGTGCATGTGGAATGGGAGTGGAGACGATTGGACATCCACAACCTGCGGCATACGAGAACGTACCACTTACGGCTTGGTTGGGGTCTTTGGAGGTAAACAGGTAGATGTCGGTAAGTTGCAGGTATTCCAACAAGATGGGGAGCGGCAGGAAGCTGTCTACAAAACGCACGTGTAGTTGCAGCCTCAACTCTTCAACAATAGCGCTCAACATCTCGCGGTAAATTTCTCCGTCCTGCCTGATGATGGAAGGGTGTGTTTTGCCGATGATGAGGAAAAGGATGTCGGGGTTTTCGGCAATCACCCTTGGCAAGGCCTGAAGGGTGGTCTCGATGTTCTTCCCGGAACTCAACAACCCAAAGGTGGACAGCACCGTTCTGCCCGCCACACCATACTTGTGTTTCAAATGGGTTTTGTCGGAGAAGGAAACCAAGTGCGTGCCATGCGGAATGACGGCTATTTTGTGCAAGGGTATGCAGTATTCTTCTGTCAGGATCGTAGCCGATGTGTGGGTCATCACCACTATATCCTGTGATAGGCTTGCTATCAGCCGAACATTGGTTTTGAAGAGGATGTCTGCACCCGGCAATACGGTATGGAAGACGGTCACGATGGGCTTCGATAACGCTTTCAACAATCCGATGAAGTGCGCCTCGTTGCCTTGAAAAAAACCGAATTCGTGCTGTACTACAACCAAGCCTATAGATGCCTTGCCGTTGATGTGTTCTGCCAAATCTCGATAACATTCGGCATGGCGGGTATTCCAAGTGCAGGTCACGTCTTTGCCATAACGGTGCTGTTCCGTATCGGTCTCGAGAGCGCAGATGCTTATTTTGAACGCCCCCATAAATTGCGTACGTAGTGCCCGAATGATATCTTGCGAATAGGTGGCTATGCCGCATTCACGTGGTGGGTAAGACGTGATGAACAGGATTTCGGGAATCTGTCCGTTTTTGGAACTTAACCGGTTGGATCTTCCTGCACCGGCGTGTAGGTAAGGCTTTGATGGCCCAATTTGAACTATCATGATTTTAGATTTTACTTGGTTATATAAAGCATCAATTCCTGAATGAGCCCCGATAGCGACACCGACGCAAACGCTATTTTGTCGTCGGCCGCGCCGTAGTATATGAAGAGCCTATCGGCAATCACGATGGCTCCTGTTGGGAAGCATACGTTGTTGACGACTCCCGTCATCTCCCAGTCGCTTTGAGGCACAAATAGCGGGTATGGCAGGCGGGAAATTTCTTTTTGGGGCTCGTCGAGGTCGAGCATGGCGGCACAGGCGGAGTAAACATAGCCGTTTACGGTATCGTGCACGCCGTGGTATATCATGAGCCAGCCTTGCACGGTAG
>CAIVHI010000320.1 GCA_903905685.1 uncultured Bacteroidota bacterium
GAGCACGCATCCCCGATGTTGTGGGTTGCTGTTGCACTGGCGGGACTCGGCATTGCATTTTTTGCATGGCGGAGGCTTCTACAAGTTTCAACTCCCCTACCCCACGATTGGCCTCGAGACTTCAGTGATTCGGAATTGGAGGCACTTGCCGAAAACCCAATAAACTTTTAATAATTTAAACCACTGGCTATGGCACTGTTCACCCCTGTATTTTTCAAGCGCACAGCAAGTGCAGTGGTTTTTGTAGGTGTAATGCTCTTTGGACTGCTCTATAACATTTGGTCCTCGTTGATATTGGTGAGCCTTATGCAGTTCTTGTGCTATCGCGAATACTTTAACTTGATGCGGAAAATAGATGCCGAAACCGTTTGGCCGCAATGGTTGCCATGGGTGATTCAGGGTGTTTCGCTGCTGCTATTGTGGTCCACCTCTGTAGCCGTGGGATACCAATTTGTTTGGCAAGCATTTTTATGCGTTCCGGCGGCACTTGTGTTGGCCACGTTTCTCACCAGCAAAAATTCGATGCAGGCAGGCATGCAGGCATTGGTCGGAATGCTTTACATCGGATTGCCCATGTTGCTTTTACTCCAAATCCGCAATTTTTCGGAATACATACCTGTCGCCATCCTATTCATGATTTGGACCAGCGATACGATGGCCTACATAACGGGTTCGTTGATTGGCCGCACCCCTCTTAGCAAACTATCTCCCAAAAAGACTTGGGAAGGCACCCTGGGCGGCGTGGTGCTCACCATTGTAGCCGGTGGTTTGTGGGGCTATTTTTCGCGTACCACAGGATTGCTCCCTTATTACAATATGGCCGATTGGATGATTCTTGCCTTTATAGTGTCTGCCACCGGCCCACTTGGCGATTTGTTGGAGTCGAAATTGAAACGCACGGCCGGCGTGAAAGACTCCGGCTTCATGATGCCCGGCCACGGGGGCGCGCTCGACCGTTTCGACTCGCTCCTAATTGCCATCCCTTTTACCTTTTGCTATGTCTGGTTTTTTATGCCCAACCTGCATGCAATCAAACTATAAATTAGGTAACCGCCCACTTGTATGAAGACTCCAAATAAGATAATCAGGCTTGCAGCCATATCTGCTTTCGTGTATTGCACAGCGTCTTGCACGGGCGAACAGAATTTCACTGCCTCACAACCCAAAGACGGCCAAGTATTGCACGAGTTTCCTGCATATGTGCGCGGCAACTATTTCTCGAAAGACACAGAATCGATTCTCAGCATAGACTCCAATTCGGTGACACGGATTTATGACTTCGACATGAAGTGTTTTAAAGACAGCCTGCCCGCAACGTTCAAAGTGCACGGCGATACTCTAGCCATCTACTTCCCGGAAGACGGCACCACCGACTACCGGAAAATCACCCACCTACCCGATGGGACATTCATTTTCCACGAGCATTTTGTAGATACCCTTTTCAAGCTTTCGGAATATGAAGTATTGAAAATGCAAAAGGGCCATTTGTATTTGAACGACAAAATACAGACAGACAGCAACAAATTTATTTGGGAGGTTCAAAAGTTGTCCTATACCGACGGAACCGTCAGCCTTTACTACGCAGATAGTCCGGAAGACATTTCCAAATCGGACGACATCTCGAGTAGGAACAAGGCTGACCATTTCTTCA
>CAIVHI010000321.1 GCA_903905685.1 uncultured Bacteroidota bacterium
CGCCAACCAACGGTGCCATCACCTTGTCGGCAGAGAGGGTCGGAGAGTCGGTTCGGCTGAAATGCTCGGATACTGGCGTGGGAATGACCCGCGACCAGTTAGACAACCTATTCCGCTCCGACAAATTTTCTTCTACGTATGGCACCGAGGGCGAGCGCGGCACCGGCTTGGGCCTAGTGCTCTGCAATGAGTTCATCAAGGCCAATGGAGGCCAACTTGTTGTGACCAGCACTAAGGGCGAGGGTACTGTCATTGAGATTGTATTGCAAGCCGCCTAATAGGCAATACACTATTTGTCAATTCAAGGTTTTTCTTCCGTGCATTTTCCTGTCATTGCCGAGCCGGGTCCAAAGCGTAGAGATCCAAAGGCCACTCCTCGGGCAACACCTAATTTTCCTATATATTTCTGCACCTTTGAACCACATGTTGCGGCATCCCGTTGTTCTCCATATCGGCCCTATGATACGCGCCATTAGATGATGTCTTATTCATTAGGCATCGTTCTCCGGGTAAGCGGAGAGTTTATATACGCATGGTGCCTTCCGATTCTGCAAACCGCTTTACGCAAAAGAGAGACTCGTAGGTGATATTCGCTGGACGGTCTGGTTTAAATCGCCTGTAGTTTGATTATGCGCTACTGTATCTCACAAGTAACGGAAACATTCGCTAAACGGATGTGCCGAACTATGCTAATATCTGAAAACGAAGAAGCCGGTCGCAAAATGTACGACCGGCTTCCACTATGAAAATTTGTTGCGAACGTTATTCGAGCTTGAAGTTGATGGGCAATGTGAAGTAAACCTTAACGGGGTTACCGTTTTGCTTACCGGGCTTCCATTTGGGCATGGCCTGTACCACGCGCAAAGCTTCTTCATCGCAACCTGCACCTATCTTTTTCAAGATGGTAAACTCGCTGATGGAGCCATCTTCGTTCACCACGAATTTTACTACCACGCGTCCTTGTACGTTGCTCTCGCGGGCTTGGTCGGGATACCGGAGGTTTTTCTCGAGATATTCGTTCAAGTCATACGAAGGAGCAGGCATTTGTTCTACGTAAGTAAAGATTTTGGGTGGCGGCGGTGGCGCTTCAACTACACCGTTGCCTTTGTCGGCCACAATTCCCGGGTCAATCCCGTTCACATCTCCCTTTTCGTCTTTCGGACCGGAAGCAGTGATTTTCTCTTGTGGTGGCGGCACGTCTTCCACGCGCACGTCCTTATCTTCCTTAATTATCGGCGGTGTAAACTTAACCGTAGGCTTCACCGGTGGAGGAGGAGGGGGAGGAGGTGGTGGTGGTGGTTTGTTGGGGTCAATGGGTGGCGGTTCGGCCAACGTCACTTGCTTTACATTGATGATGTCCTTTTTCTTTTCTTTAATGCTCGAGTTGATGATGGCATAGCCAGCCGTTACGGCCCCTATGCACAAAAGCACAAGCATGGATCTCACTACGCGCTTGGGGTAGTTCCTACGGAGCTCATAGCCACCGTAGGCTTTGTTGCGACCATCGAAGACGATGTCGAGGTAGTCGCTGTTGAGAATTTTGTTGATATCCATAATCTGTTACGCTAAGGTTACAAAAAAATGTTGCTGTTCAAATTTGATCGGTACTGATAGGCGCAATGGTTATTTCTTTCCGGGGTTGGCATCTTCGGTGGCCTTAATCCATCCTTGTTCCAAATCGGAGATGTCTACAATGGCATACACCTTGATATCGTTGATGTTCATTTCATCGAGGATGTTCACCAAGTCGCTATAAGTACTTGTGGTATCGGCCTTGATGAGGATGGTGGTCTCGTCTTTTTCGCCGAGTTCACCTGTTTTCTTCAATCCGTCCACTTTCTTCTTCTTGGCAATGATTTCGTCGCGGATGCCCTTGGTGCTGGAGAACGTGGTCACCTGAATATCAGGCGCATGTTCGGGGTCGTCACCTATCCCTTCGTAGTAGTACACACGATGGTTTCTGCTCAACAGCACAGTAAGGGCCGCACTCTTTTTTACTTTGTTCTTCTCCTCGATAGTCAAATTCTTGTCGTTATACGGCATGTTGATTTCCATGGTTTTGGGTTTGGCCATGGTGGTCGTATAAATGAAGAACGTGATGAGGAGGAACCCGAGATCCACCATTGGGGTCAAATCTATTCGAGTAGAAAGTTTTTTGCTTTTCTTGACGCCGGGGCCTTTTTTATGGCCCCCGCTACTCGAGGTATCTAATTCTGCCATGTCGTTTTAGGCTTTTTCGTTAATAATGTTGTTTGCTGGTCTGTTTTACATTGTTTCCCGTTAGGACTTTTTCTCTCCTGCATGGGCATCATCATAAGCTGCAGTTCCCGACGGGATGGCCTTCAAGTTGGTAATCAAGTTGAACTTGAAAATCTTTTCTCCTTCGAAGGTCTTGATGATTTTTTGCACATTCGGGAAGGAAGCGTCTCCATCTGCCTTGATACATATGCGCAGCCTGTTGTTGGTATTGCGGGCACTGTTCACCCAAGCTGCCAATTCGTTGTTGGGGGCAAAGGCGTTGGTGTCGGCAGGTATGCCGGGTGCGGCAGATATGAGTTGCTTCTGCTGGTCGGGTGGGGCACCCAAGAACGACTTCAATTGGTTCAACGGTACACCGATAGAGGAACCCAATGCGAAGGAATTGATTTCGTCAGGTGTGAGACCCAACTTTTTTTCAGAATTGATGTCTTCAATCAGGTCTTTACGCTTCAATTTGTTGTCGATGGAGAAGAATATCCTACCCTTTGGGTCCACCGTAATCATCATGATGTCTACGTCGGGAAGGGTGATTTGGGAGATGGATGACGGTGTCACCACAACCACCGGCTCGTCCGGCTTGAATTTGGTTGCCAACATGAAGAATGACAGCAGCAGGAAAGCTACATCGCACATCGCCGTCATGTCGATGTTGGTGCTTTTCCGTGGAAGTTTGGCGTGAGGCATAATTTGTTTCTTCTGTTTATTAAGACGCAGGAATTTGTGGATTCCACAAAATTTTTCCCGTTTTTTTTAATTTGGAAGGGAGATTCTCTAACGTAACGGGTTTAACCGATGATGTCTAGAAAATCTCCCTTCCAATAATCGTAATCAAGGCTTATTTGTACTGGGAAGCGAAGCTTTGCGTAAGCGTAAAGCCGCTTTCATCGATACCGTAAGTGATACCGTCAATCAAAGTGGTGAAGAAATTGTAAGCAATGATGGCGATAAATGAAGTGCTGATACCCAATGCGGTATTGATCAAGGCTTCCGAGATACCGCCGGCGAGTGCACCTGCATCCGGAGCACCTGCGTTCGACATCGCCGCGAATGAACGAATCATCCCCATTACGGTACCGAACAGACCCAACAGGGTTGCGCAAGAAGAAATAGTGGAAAGGAATACCAGGTTTTTCTCCAACATAGGCACTTCCAAAGCGGTTGCTTCTTCAATTTCCTTTTGGATGCTCAATACCTTTTGGTCGGTGTCGATATCGTTGGCCGAAGTCATTTCACGATACTTAACCAAACCGGAACGCATTACATTGCCAACCGAACCTGCTTGTTTGTCGCATTCTGAAATTGCGGCATCCATATTTTTATTCGCAAGGTGGTATTGAACTTTGCGAACGAATTCGCCGCCGTCCATCTTTCCACGTGCCTTGAACACCGTAAGTGCCCTTTCAACGATGAAGCACAGCAGGGTAAGCAGGGTGCCAATCAAAACCGGCACAACGAACCCGCCGGAGTACATCAATCCGAACACATTGCCTTCTTTGGGTTTCATCCTCAATTCCCCGTCTTTAAAGTTACCCGGACTACCCAACACGAAATTGAACACAAGAACGGCCACGGCTACGCATGCGGCAACTACCAGAAAATTGATCAAAAAATTGTTGGTACTTTTCGGCTTACCCGCATGGCTTCCTTGGTTTGCGGCTGGTTTCGGTGCGGCTGTTTTTACATCTGCCATAAATCTAATTTTGTTTTTGACTTTTTAGTTGAGTTGTTGCTACTGATTGTGCAATTGCAAAGATATATTTAGCAACCAAAAAAACAATTTGGCCCCCAAAAAAAATGTTCGCGCTTCAGCTCGATACATTTTAAGGGTGGTTTGTCGGTATCGTGATTGCCACTGCATTGTAAGTAACGGGATTGCCGTTGGGATATTGTATGCAAGGCATTGACTTTGTTTTTTTGCCCAGCACCGCTGAATTGTCGGCATGAGGCGGGAAAGTAATGCCTACAACCATTTGCCGTAAGGTTTTGTGTGCCGACCCCAGATTATATAGTTGTTTTTTCGTTTTGGTTTTTGAGAACTTATTTTATTACTTTTGAACCAATATTCGGTGTTTTTTGGCTTACAGTATCGAAGGTGTCAGAATTTTGGTTGTCGAGGACAATACGTTGAACCAACGTATCGTCAAATTGATGCTCGGAAAATTGGGTGCCGTCACAACGGGGGCGCTTAATGGGCAAGAGGCTATCGACTTATTGGTCGACGGAGCTTTCGATATCGTCCTCATGGACTTGAACATGCCGGTAATGGATGGCTACGAAACCACGGCCTACATCAGGAACGTCATGAATAGTAGAATTCCAATCGTTGCCCTCACTGCCGACGAAATGACCGGCAACGATGGTGCCGTAATTGCAGCAGGAATGAATGCGGGTATCACTAAGCCGTTTGACCCCGACCAGATTTGTAAACTTATCAGAACGTTAATCGACAATTAAACAAGCAACAGCAAAATATGAATTCGGGAATTTTGGATTTGTCTTACCTCTATGAAGTATCAGGCGATGATCCTGCTTATGTCTACGACATTCTCTGCCTGTTTCTAGAGAATGTTCCGCTGCAATTGGGTAAGCTGGAGCAATATATTAGGAGTGAGGCAGAATGGTCGGTCATCCAAAAACAGGCCCACGCGCTGAAATCCAGTGTGCTGTTCGTTAAAATCAAAGGGCTTTACGATGGGTTCTACAGTCTGGAAATGGCTGCAAAGCAAAATACCGGTCGAGATATGATGGTCTCAAAAATCGATGAGATTCTCGCCATTTTTGCTGAAGCTTTGCCGCTGTTGCATGCCGAGCAGGAGAAATGCCTTCAAGCGTCCAAAAAATAGTGGCCTGTAATAGGGCGGCCAAATGGTGCATTGCGCTTGCCCCATGTATGGTTGCTGTGCCTATTTCTTGTCTATCACGTATACGTCTTCTCCTTCCCTTTTCATGCGGTAGGTTTCCCGCGAATATCTTTCAATGGCAGATGGGTCAGACTGCAACTCCTCTTTCTCCTTTTCCATTTGCGCTATCTCATTGTTGAGATAGGTGATGTTGGATCTTACGCCCCGCAATTCCTTCTTCTTCGATTGGAGTGTGAGCCAGTCGTTTTGGTCAAAATAGGTAATCCATACCAAGAATACTACCGTGGTAATAAAGTATTTGTTTCCGAGTATCTTGAAAACGACTTGTCTCTTGTTCATAGTGGCGACAAATAAGCGCCCCGAAATTAAGGAAAATTTCGGGGCGCTGAAATTATATTGCCATACAGCTTATTTGCCAAACTTCAACGACTTGCCGGGGTA
>CAIVHI010000322.1 GCA_903905685.1 uncultured Bacteroidota bacterium
AAGCCATAAAATTACCTAATTAGGTAATGCAAATCAACAACAAAAAAACCACAACAGCAAGCATGCCGGCGTGGTTTCACCGAATTTCCTAAAAACTATTACCTAATTCTGCGGGGTTTGAGATTAATGAAATAAAGCAATAGTATGGCGACGTTTGTAACTGGAAAGAATTTGGAAGATTCGGTTTACAACATCATATGGGAAGCGAAATCGACGCTGCTAATTGTGTCTCCATTCATAAAATTGGATACCTATTTCATGAAATTATTTGAGCACCACATAGGCCACTTTGACCTTCATATTATTTTGGTTTTTGGAAAAAACGAAGGTAATGCGAGCAAAAGCCTGAGCAAGAGCGACTTTGACTTCTTTAAGCAGTTCCCAAAAATAAGTATTATATACGTATCAAATCTTCATGCAAAATATTTTGGCAATGAACGTGCTGGAGTAATTACATCCATTAACCTTCACGACTACTCGTTTAAGAACAATATCGAATTTGGAGTTTATTCTGAGAACGGGTTGCTTGGTGCATTTTCGCAATCGTCAGACCAACAAGCGTTTCGAACATGTTTGGAAATTGCTGACAAAGGCGAACCCGTGTTCATCAGGCGGCCTGTGTTTCAGCGGCCACTTATGAGCTTAATTACTGGCAGCAAAAAATTCATCAAGGCTGCTACATTGCTAGACAATACGGAATACTACTACCTTCCAGGCGGGCGAAAATCGGCTTTAAGCAAACACCTACCTGATTTTGAAGACGAATTGGATTTCGACCAAAACGAAGGCAGCCGTCCGTCGCGAGAACAAATTGAGTGCGCTGACCAAGGCTATTGCATTAGAACCGGCATTCGGATACCATTCAACCCTACCAAACCCATGTGTGACGATGCTTATAAAAGTTGGTCGGCATATCGTAATTCAGACTACAAGGAAAAATACTGCCATAAAACCGGGCAGCCTTCCCACGGAAAAACCTCGATGAGGAACCCTATTTTGGGTTAATCAAAAATCCGATTTTTTTTGATCGTACGAAAAGTTTACAAAAACAGTAAACTTTTCGTACCTTTGTGTATGCTTCTTCGGGTGGTGGCAACAGGTAGGTTTTTGGGTGCAGTGATCGAGCCGGTGGAAGAAGCCGACTATAAAACCATCAAAAAGAAATCGTTCTTTTTTGATTGGAACGCCGAAAAGGACGGAATGACCTATAAGCTACGTGCCAATGGCGATAGGGGCATACTTGGACTGATGTCTGTAGCATATTTTGACGAAGAACAAAGAATAAACATTCGACTGTTGGCGGTTGCAAAGGAGCAAGTAGGTGTAGGAAAGAAGATAGATGGAATCGCTGGAAATTTGATTGCCTTTGCTGCACGGATGTCTTCAAATAGGTATGGCGAGTTGGCTGCGGTGTCATTGATACCCAAAACAGCCTTACGGAAACACTACATGGACAAATACGGTTTTCAACCAGCCGGTAGGGGTCTCTTTATTTTTGGTTCAACTTTGTATGCACTATTAAATGAATATAGATATGACTCACAACCAATATGACATACTCGCGGCCGAATTCGCACCGGAAGAATTGGCTGATGGCTATGTTTTTCCCGCTGAATTGAGCAAAACGGAGCAGCTTGAAACAGAAGCCGCCCTCGCTGCAGCCCTGACGGCATGTAGGCAAGCCATGACGCCGGAAGTGCGGCTGAAGGGTGCATTGCTGCAACTGCGTTTCCAGATGGAGGATTACCTCGTAAAACCGGCTTATCAAGGCCAAGGAGTATTTGGCGGCTATTTGAAACGCTACATCGACTGCCTGAAAAAGACACGCGCTGAATTTGCAAGGGAAATCGACATTACGCCGTCGGAGTTGAGCCAATATATCAACCACCACCGTCGCCCTCCCCAAAATGTCCTCATTAGGCTGGAATTGCACAGTAGGGGCACGATACCGGCCACCTTTTGGTACAGGCTTTTGGAAAAAGAATGCCTTCATGAACTGGAGACCAATATGGTGTTGCGGGAGGACCAAGCTAAATATGTAAAAAGGGCGACCGAAACCGATGATGCCTGTGCTTAGGCAATTATTTGCTTACCAACCTATTGGTTACGATTATCGTCTTCATTCGGCTTAGGTACGTAGTGGATAAATTTATAGCCGGTGACGGCATACCGCTTTAATTTTGCCCGCCATGAACGACAGGATTCTGAAGATAAAAGACGACACACAAGCATTGGGGACACGGTTGGTAGAACACCCGCTTTATGCCAACATCAAAAACATGGACCACCTGCAGGTTTTCATGGAGCACCATGTATTCGCAGTGTGGGACTTTATGTCGCTACTGAAGTGCCTGCAACGGCAGCTCACCTGTGTGGACGTGCCTTGGGTGCCGCGAGGCAATCCCGAAACCCGCTACCTTATAAATGAAATCGTGATTGGCGAGGAAAGCGATATAGACCAGAATGGCACGCGCATGAGCCATTTCGAGCTCTACACGGCTGCAATGCGGCAGGCCGGTGCCGATACCGGACCTGTTATGGGCTTTTTGGACGCACTTTCGGCAAGCGGCAACATTAGGGCAACACTGCAAACCGGTATGGTTCCCGATGGCGCACGGCGGTTCGTTTCATCTACGTTCGATGTAGTGGACAGCGGCAAAGTACACCTCCAAGCCGCCGTCTTCACCTTTGGTCGCGAAGACCTCATCCCGGGCATGTTCATGGCATTTGTGAAGGAGTGGAACGCCAACAATGGCAATCCCGCAGGCATTTTTCAATACTACTTGGAGCGGCACATTGAGGTGGACGGAGAACACCACTCCCACTTGGCCTACCAAATGACTTCGGAACTGTGTGGCGATAGTGATGCCCTTTGGAACGAAGCCACAGAGGCCGTCAAATTGGCGCTTACCAACAGGTTGCTGTTGTGGGACAGTATCAATACGCTCATTAAGGCCAGGTAGGATGTAGGCGTTTAGCCCGCCCATTGCTTTTAGGCATGGAAAATCGTAGACGATTGTGCTATTCCGGGTTGACTCTAAACCCATAACTTTGGGTTAGCCGTAAAAGTTGGCATCCGCTTCCATTTACAAAAAACAACACCAAAAGGGATGAATTATTTCAACCGGGATATCGAGACATTGCCTGTTGCCGAACTGCGCGAACTTCAAAACGCCCGATTGCAGCACCAGTTGCACCATGTTTATGATAAAGTGCCCTACTACCGAAACCTTTTTGACGCACATGGTGTGAAGCCTGCCGATGTAAAGAGCGTGGAAGACTTGCACAAGCTGCCTTTCACCAAAAAAGACGCCTTGCGCGACAATTACCCATTTGGGATGTTTGCCGTTCCGTTGTCCGAGACCGCCCGGCTGCATTGTTCCAGCGGCACCACCGGCAAGCCTATAGTGGTGGGCTATACGGCTGCCGATATCCAAATATTTGCCGAGGTGGTGGCACGGTCGCTGGCAGCCGCAGGATGCAGGCGGGGTATGCTGATGCAAAACGCCTATGGCTACGGGCTATTTACCGGTGGACTGGGCATACACTACGGCGCAGAGAAACTGGGTATGACGGTACTGCCCATTTCGGGTGGTGGCACCGAAAAACAATTGATGCTCATGCAGGATTTCAAAAGCGATGTGCTGTGCTGCACCCCATCCTATGCGCTCACCCTTGCCGAAGAAATCAAGAAACGCGGCATCACTCCCGAAGACATCCATCTAAAACATGCCGTATTGGGTGCCGAGCCTTGGACGGAGAGCGTGCGGCAGGAGATCGAGCTCAGCCTAGGCGTGTCGGCTACCAACATATATGGCCTTACTGAAATCATAGGCCCGGGAGTATCCCAAGAAGATTTCGAAGAAAAAGGCACCGGTAGCTACATTTGGGAAGACCACTTTTTCCCCGAAGTGGTGGATAAAGATTCGGGTGTGCCCGTTAAGGAAGGCGAGTTCGGGGTGCTGGTGTTCACCACGCTCACTAAGCAAGCCACCCCGGTCATCCGGTTTTGGACCAACGATATCACCAACATTTACTACGACAAAAGCGCGAAGCGCACCCACATCAAAATGGGTGCTCTGAAAGGGCGTGCCGACGATATGCTCATCATTAGGGGCGTCAATCTGTTCCACACCCAAATAGAGGCCATATTGGAGCACTTCAACGAGGCCCTCACCAATAATTACCGCCTCATAGTATCGCACCAAGGCACTATGGACGAGGTGGAGGTCAATGTGGAAGTCCATCAAGACGTGTACACAGGCATGAATAAGGATATGGATGCGGCTGCGATATGGAAACATGACACCATTGTTGCTATCCGGAAGCGGCTGCACAAGAAAATCAAGGACGACACCGGCCTCACCATGAACGTAACCTTGATGCCCCCAGCCAGCATTCCCCGCAGCGAAGGTGGCAAACTGGTGCGTATACTCGATTTAAGGTAAGCCGCAGACTGATTACTTTTGCGCATGGCAAATTGGGCCGAAGCAAAGGCAATACTGTGGCGAGAAGCCAAACTGTTTTTCCAATTGCGGAAAACCGAGCGGCTGTGGCACATCCCGGCGTTGGCCTCACTGTGTACCGGCCTACCAATCTTCATCGGCTATTTCTTCCACCGCATGGATTTCGGCGTTTTGTCGTGCATTGGTGGCTTGGTCATCCTCTACCTGCCCACTACGCACCTCGAGCATCGTATGGTTACTCTAGCCATGTGCTGTTTCGGTTTCGTAGTGAGCTTCACCGTAGGCGCGGGGTTTGGATTCAACGCCTATCTTTCGGCTGCGGCACTCGGCATTTGGTCGTTTGGGGTCAACTGGCTGGTACATTGGTTCAAACTTCCGCCGCCAGGCAATTTCTTCTTTATTTTCATTGCCACACTCGCCAGCTGCATGCCCTTCGACCCCATGGTCATCCCCACCAAAACCGGACTCATAGCTATGGGCACTATATTGGCATTCCTCTTGGCCCTGCTCTACAGCCTCTACATCACCCGTAAATTGACCCCTAAAGCCCAAGCAGTGCGCGAAGGGAAGGCGAGCAACGTTGTGCTGGTAGAATCTGTAACTATTGGGATATTCATGACCGTGTCGCTCGGCGTGGGTCTCTTTTTCAAGATCGAGTACCCCTATTGGATACCCGTTTCGTGCCTCGCCATTATGCAGGGCATGAATGTGGTACACGTTGGGCAGCGCAGCTTCCACCGCATTGCAGGCACGGTGGTGGGCATGTTTCTATCATGGGTATTACTGAAAATGAGGCTGGAGCCATTTCAGATATGCATTTGCGTATTGTTGCTACAGTTCATCATCGAGATGTTGGTAGTGCGCCATTATGCCTTGGCTGTAGTATTCATTACGCCCATGACCATGTTTTTGGCAGAACTAGGCAAGGGTATAGCACCCGACCCTGATAAACTGGTGTTGGTGCGCCTCCTCGACATCGTTATTGGGAGTTTGCTCGGCCTCGTTGGAGGCATCATATTGCACAGCCCTAAAATAGCTCGCGCGGTGGCTTTGGCAGGGGAAACTCGGGCTGCCAACAAGAGAAACTTGTAAGCATTTCTCCCACAAAGAAACTACACATACCCTGCGATTTTATTGCGGGATATGGACATGCTGTTTTTACCCAAAGCGTTTTCACCGCACCCACAAATAGTTGCAAGTCCAAATTCTACTTTTGCATCTTCATCACAGACGATTTTGCGAAAGCTCGGATTTTCGCTACTTTGTGTCCAATTTTTCTATTTTAAATATCGTTATTATGGCACTTCGTTTAGGAGATGATGCTCCAAATTTCAAAGCACTGACTACGGTTGGTGAAATCGATTTTCATGAATTTTTGGGCGATAGCTGGGGGATTTTGTATTCGCACCCAGCAGACTATACGCCTGTATGCACT
>CAIVHI010000323.1 GCA_903905685.1 uncultured Bacteroidota bacterium
AGATGGCTATTTTCTTTTTAAGGTCTTTATATAACGGTTCCTCAGTGCGGCACACCAGGATGTCTGGCAACAGGCCATTTTCGCTCATCAGTTTTACCGAGTGTTGAGTGGGCTTGGTTTTGAGCTCCTTGGCGGCTTTGAGGTAGGGTATGAGTGTGAGGTGGATGACTATGCAATTGCCGGTGCCCATTTCCCACTTCAATTGGCGCACGGCCTCTATGTAGGGCAGCGACTCGATGTCGCCCACGGTGCCTCCCAGTTCCGTGATGACGACGTCGAATTCTTTTTTCTCACCCAGCAGCTTCATGCGCCGCTTGATTTCGTCTGTAATGTGGGGAATGACCTGCACGGTCTTGCCCAAGTAGGCTCCCTCGCGCTCGCGATTGATAACGTGTTGGTAAATGCGGCCGGTGGTCACATTGTTGGCCTGAGAGGTGTAGGTATTCAAAAACCGCTCATAGTGGCCAAGGTCGAGGTCGGTTTCGGCACCGTCCTCGGTCACGTAGCATTCGCCATGTTCGTAGGGATTCAGGGTGCCGGGGTCTACATTGATGTAGGGGTCAAATTTCTGGATGGTGGTTTTGTAACCTCTGGCTTGAAGCAGTTTGGCCAAAGAAGCGGCAATGATACCCTTCCCGAGCGAGGAAGTTACGCCACCCGTAACAAATACATACTTGGTCATAAACACGATTTTGGGCGACCGTGAATCGGGTTAGATATTACAAAAATATCGCACAAGAAGGATTATCGGTCAAACAAAGGTAGGAAAAAAGGCCCTTGGGGCAGGCAATTATTTTCAAGCGGTTAGTGAAACGCATTTTGATTTGCCTCACAACCAATAGTTTGTTCGGGCGCATTTGCCGGCCGGCTCGGGGTACGCCTTGCGGCCTGAAGACCCTTAGAGCGCATCAATTTTGCTGCGCAACTGGGCGGGAGAGGACTTGGTGAGGTATATGGTGTAGTTGCGGCCGCTCACGGGTGTTGCCGCCAAAATGGCCCCGTAAAAATTGCCGTCAATCACCGTAAACACCACAAAATGCACGGGCACGTTGGGCACGTTGGCTACGCTCACCACGTGGTTGCTCACCTCCGTCATGCCCACAACGCTACCCGTAGCATCCAGCACGGCAAATGCCGCTATACTGTCGGAAAACGTGGAGTTGGGGGCGGTAACGGTAACGGTGAAATTTTGGTAGGCGGGACTATCAAGGTAGGCAAATGCCCCACCGTAGTGTGTGCTGTCCGACGTAATGAGGAGGGTGTCGCCCATGGCCTGCACCTTGCCCAAGGTGGTGTCGGCCGGCTGCCAATTCACGCGGTTGTAGACCGAGGTGTCATCTGGACGACCCAGAAAAAATTGGAGGTTGGCCGGCGGTGCGGCCGCCAGCGGCAAAAACACTTGGTAGTAGCTGCCCGGAGCTATCGAGAGCGGCTGGCCGTTCTGAGTGATATTGATGTAGTATGCACCACCGGGAACAAGCGGATAACCATTGCTGAACGGCAGCACGGACGAAAAAATGAGGTCCGACTTTTTCAGGAACTCCGAAACCTGAATGGTGACGTTGCCGTTGACGGGCACGGAATCGTTGGATATGGAGAATGGCGGAAAAACATAGCGGGCGCCACTACCACCCCAAAACGTACCTCCTGAATTGGCCGTAAGGGTGACCGAAGTGGGCGTAACCGCCATATTGCTGAGCACCGACTGCATGGAGTAGGGCCCCGGCCCCGATGAGCCCGATTTATGGCACGACGCCGTGAACAGGCAAGCCGGCAAAAATGCCAAAAGGAGTAAATGTCTGAAAAGGCTTTTATTCGTCACAGTAGGCGGCAAAGGTAAACGATAAAGTGATAGCGGGGATGCGCTTTGCCCCTCTGCTTCCCGCAAATGCCGGAAGCAGAGGGGGGGGCCAACCGCCGAATTCAACTTCAACGACATCCCTACTTTGTCGCTAAATCCACCGTTGGGTGGAGGGCCTAATGCGCCGCCGGTAAATGCCGGCACGGTGGCAGGACGAAGCAAATGCTTCATCCGGCCACCTATCATTACATCCATTTCAATAAATAAATAAAAAACGCAAGTTGAATTGAATGCCTTTATGCAGCGGATTTAGAGTTTTCAAAACCCGCCCAGTGCTCAGTTTACCTTGAAGGGTATTGCACGGCATACCCCCAAAAAAACGTTTCCCCCAATCGAACTTCGCCCAACCACGCCTAATTTTGCGAACCGCCCCAAGAATGCGGCTTTGCACATGCACCCCAAGCACTTGACGATTCAGGACTTTACCTACACCCTGCCCGACGACCGAATAGCCCGATATCCGGCATCGCCGCGCGATGCGGCCAAGCTGCTGGTGTGCAGCGATGGGCAGATTTCCGAAACGGTGTTCAGCCGTTTCCCGGCCCAATTGCCGCCCAATGCACTGCTGGTGTGCAACCGCACCCGGGTGATTCATGCCCGCATGTTGTTCCGCAAACCCACGGGGGGCGTGGTCGAGCTGTTCTGCCTCAATCCCGATGCCCGCTACCCCGATATCCAAACGGCTATGCAGGCCGCGGGCTCGGCCCACTGGCTGTGCCTGGCAGGCGGTGCCGGACGGTGGCGACAAGACACGCCCTTGGCGTTGGAACACAACGGCATAACCGTAACTGCCCACTGGGTGGGCAATGCCGAGCAGGCGCGCATTATTCGGTTCGACTGGCAGGATGCCGCGCTCACATTTGGCGAAGTGCTGCAAGCGGTGGGCCATATGCCGCTGCCGCCCTACCTGCACCGCGATGCCGAGGCTGGCGACGAAACGGCTTACCAAACGGTATTTGCCAAGGAGGAAGGCAGTGTGGCTGCACCCACCGCCGGCCTGCACTTTACACCCGATGTACTTGCCGGCCTCGCCGCACGGGGCGTGGAACTGGCCGAGGTGACGCTGCACGTGGGTGCCGGCACCTTCAAGCCCGTAAAGGGCGCACTTACCGACCACGAAATGCATGAGGAGTGGCTGGAAGTGATACCGGCAGTGATAGCCCAGGTGGCAATGGCCTTGCGCACGGGCCGGCCGGTGGTGGCCGTAGGCACCACATCTATGCGCACGCTGGAAAGTTTATACCAAATGGGGTGCGCGCTCTTGCAAGGCCAAATACCCGATTTCGACCATATTGCCGTGGCCCAATGGCAGCCCTATGAGTGCCCCGTGCAAATTGCCGGTGCCGATGCGCTGACTGCTTTGGGAGAACATATAGCCGATACCGGCCGCGAAAGGCTGGTCACCAAAACCTGTATCCTCATTGCGCCGGGCTACCGGTTTGGGGTGGTGCAGGGGCTGGTCACCAACTTCCACCAGCCGGGCTCCACCCTACTACTGCTGGTTGACGCCTTCATTGGGAATGTGTGGCGCAAGGTCTACGACTATGCCCTTGCCCACGACTTCCGCTTCCTGAGCTTTGGAGATGGCAGCCTGTTGTGGCGCAACGGCGATAGGCACGGCGCGTCGGCACCCGACGGGCCTATCGCCCTTTGACGGTAGCCTTGCAGGCACGGATATAGGGGTCGTTGATGAGGCTGTCGAGGTGCTCCAAGGCATCGTTCACATTGGGGTAGCGGGCTATCACCCTGCCCAACACGCAGTCGCAATAGCTTGCCGCTTTATCTGGCGAGCCGGCCCAAGCTTGGGCATCCACGAGGCACGTTTTTCGGAACGACGACTTGTCGTCCTCCGTCCAAGTGTTGGAGCAGGACGACAGCAACAAAACGGTCGCTACAATAATGGCACTGCGAAAACGCATGTTGTTCTTTTTTTTGCAAATATATACGATTGGCCGGCCGCGCCCACGTCGAGTACACGCAGGGCAGGCTCCAACCCGCAAAAAAAACTCCGCCCCGAAAACGAATTTCGAGGCGGAGCAGGCTTGTATGGATGCCACGTAGTGCGGCAATAGGTTGCAGGTTATTTCGCAACCGTCAATCGGCTGTTGTAGGTGGCAGTGGCGGTTTTGATGCGCACAGTGTAGATGCCGGCGGCAACATTGGACAGGCTGATAGTAGTGGTACGATTATCGGCCGCGCCCATCCAGATGGTCCGGCCCAAACCGTCGAGCACTGCAATGGAGGCGGTGTTGGCTGTGCCGGGCAGTTTTACTACAAAGGTACCCGCCGTCGGGTTGGGATATACTTCCACATCTCCTTGCGCTGAAACCTGTGCAACGGCAGCAATCGAGTCGCACTTCCAAGCCGACGGGATGG
>CAIVHI010000324.1 GCA_903905685.1 uncultured Bacteroidota bacterium
CGAGCCGTGTAATCACAAAAAAATTTCGGCCTAATCTCCACCTATAGTCTGCCGAGACAATAGGTCGGGCCGTATGAGACGGCAATCTCCAACCTCTGTGCATTTTGCGCGCCGAGACACGCCCATTCGCCAGTCAGAGACTGGCATAGAATGAGAACCTCAATAGGAATTGTTAGTCATAGTCTACTCCGTAAACGGCAGCGGTCTCTGACCGCCTCGCGTTTTCTTGGCACCCATTCGCCGATCAGAGACTCGCGCTAAATGAGAACTCCAATAGGCATTGTTCGGCGTAGACTCCGTCTACTCCGTAAACGGCAGCGGTCTCTGACCGCCTCGCGTTTTCTTGGCACCCATTCCCCAATTAGAGACTCGCGCCAAATGAGAACACCAATAGGAATTGTTCCGCGTAGACTCCGTCTACGTCGCAAAGGGCAGCGGTCTCCGACCGCCTCGCGTTTTCTTGGCACCCATTCGCCAATCAGAGATTAGGCATCCCAACAGGGATAGACAGAGTCTACTCCCACCGGCAAACTCATTTATTTTGGGGCCAACTTCCAGAATATTCCATTATCCTGCCTAAAAAACAAAACGGGGAGTGTCGAAATCATCGACACTCCCCGCTGTTAATTTTGAGCCTGTAAGGCCCGAACCGAAATTAGTGGGCTACCACTACACGGCCGGTGTTACGGTTACCGTTTGCAGTTTGTACAGTGTACAGATAAACACCTACAGCGATAGATTGTGTGTTGAATGAGGCCCTGCCTTCAGCAACATTGCTGAACGACTGAGAAGCAACTACATTACCCAACATGTCGGTAAGGGTAGCAGTTACGTTGTTCGTATTTGAATAATGGAAAGCGATATTCAAAACGTCAGTTGCGGGGTTGGGGTAAGCTTTGATGGCGATAAGGCCGGCTTTGTTCATATCTTTCAAACCAAGTGGGTTACAAGTAGAACATGTTACGTGGAAATCAACCGTAGGATATTGGAGAACGGAAGCACCGCCACCTGAAGTCCAAGCCCAGTTAGGGATATAATATCCAGCCCAACCTGCGTCATTTGCACCTTCCCTCTTGAAATAACCAACGTTTTGGTCGGTGATGCTGTAAGTAGGGAACGCGGGAGTGGTCGTAGAGCCTTCAAACAACACTTGCAAGAAGAAGTCGTTGTAGTTCATTGCACCCGATACATATTGAACGGTATCGTTCAAAGGATATCCTGCAGTACCGTTTTTGAAACCCACGGAAGCAGCAGCGAAATTTGCACCTGAAGTGCTCGCGGGTGGAACCACCATTGGGCCAACGGCAAATGCACGGAGGAAGTTGGATGAAGTGTCGGCAACACCCAATGAAACGTTGGTAGTAACTACAGAAGCACCACCGGTCTGTTGCATAGCTTGGTTGTTGGTGCTATCATGCAACATATCGATGAAGGTCAGGGTATCGATTCCGTAGCTCGCGGTCATGCCGCTGAAATAGTAAGCAGGCAAATCTGAAGTTGAAGTTCCGTCACCATAAACGAGACCCAAACGCAATTGGTCATTGTTCATGTTGGTGGGGTTGCGGCTGTAAACACCAGCAACTGCGATAGAGTCGATGGTATAAGAGTCGGAACTGGTCACTTCGATTTCACCGGGATAGGCAGTTGCATCGTTGAAACCTGAGAAGAACGGATCGAGTGACATACCCATTGAAGTCCATTCGTTATAGGCATGGGTGCCGTCCGAATAGCCAAAAATCGCAGTCGTGTCATTCCACAAAGACCAAATATATGCAGCTACGTTGGTGGAACCCAAAGTGTTTGCGAGATAGTTGGTGTAGCTGTACCAGCGACCACCACCTACAACGGTAGTACGGTCTCCGGCAGTTGATGTTTTATGCAGGAATTCTGCATAAGTTGCAGGAACTGCTTCCTGTTTTGCAGTTTGGTTGGTTCCGCTTCCGCCGAACATAACACTGCCTTTTTGCATTTGTTGGGCATTTGCAGTCATAATCGCTGCGCCCGCCGCCATGAGTAAAAGTGCTTTTTTCATTTTAGACGTTTTGTGATGAAATTTTAGAACGATAAAGGTATGAATTTTGCCGAAAAAAAAACCTTCCTGCAAAATTTATTTTTCAAAGAAGCGTAACAAAATGGTAATAAAGCACTGCACCTTGCGCCATTTCCGCCAAACCTCGTCTCCCCCGCGGTTGTACCCCGCATGCTTGCTATTGCCGGTGTCCCGTAACGGTTACCAACAACCGATATTAGCCATTACCTTTGCAGCCGTTAATGCAAGCTTTATGCTACCTGACTTTAATAATACGCAAGTTGCCTTCCAATATCGCAGCAACGGCGAAATAAAACAAGCACATTTCCTGTTCTCCTGCTTGGGCTCTCCGGCTCTTACAAAAATGGGTATTGCCGTTACGAGATTTGCAGTCGCCAATAACCTTCCCGTTCAGGGACTCATAAAGAAAACGCTGTTCAAACAGTTTTGCGGCGGCGAATCGCTCGACGAGGCCGCTGCCACGGCGGCCACCATCGGCAAGTATAATGTGAAAACCATCCTCGATTATGGAGTGGAAGGTAAAGAGAGCGAGGCCGACTTCGACCACGCGGTTCCCGAGTTCGTAAAGGCCGTGGAATATGCTGCCACCCAAAAAGGCAACATCCCCTTTATCAGCTTGAAAGTAACGGGCTTCTGCCGGTTTGCCCTGTTGGAAAAAGTGCACTCCCGCGAAACGCTCTCGCCGGCCGAACAAGAAGAATGGCAAAGGGTATATGGCCGTATCGACGCCATCTGCAAAGTGGCTCACGAAAACGGCATTAAGGTCTTGGTGGATGCCGAAGAAACCTGGATTCAACACGGCGTGAACGAGTTGTGCGATGCAATGATGGAACTGTACAATAAAACAGAAGGTATTGTCTTCAACACTTTCCAGTTCTATAGCCACTTGTCTTTACCTTACCTTAAATTGAGTATAAATCGAGCAGTAGAGAAGGGCTATATCTTGGGTGCCAAACTGGTGCGCGGAGCTTACATGGAGAAAGAGCGTTTGCGCGCGAAAGAAATGGGCTATACCGACCCCATTCAACCCAACAAAGCCGCCACCGACCGCGAATACGATGCAGGCTTGGAGCTATGCCTCAACAACTTGGATAACGTTTACGTTTTTGTGGGCACCCACAATGAGAAGAGTTGCCTGCTGGCGGCAAAATATATGGTGGACCACGGCATAAAGCCCGAGTCAAGCCGTGTATACATCTCGCAACTCTATGGCATGAGCGACAATATTTCCTTCAACCTCGCCCACTCCGGCTTCCATGTAGCCAAATATCTGCCCTACGGCCCCGTGAAGGATGTAGTACCCTACCTATTGCGCCGAGCCGAAGAAAACACTTCGGTGTCGGGCCAAACAGGCCGCGAATTTGGACTGATAGAAAAAGAAATCAAACGTCGAGACTTATAGGTTTAGATGATAGGGTTTTATTCAATTACGAAGGGCTGTTTCTCA
>CAIVHI010000325.1 GCA_903905685.1 uncultured Bacteroidota bacterium
AGACAGCGGCTACGGCCAACTCTAAAGAATTTGTAAAAATCTATACCTGCTTACGCCTAATTTTGCTGCCTCAAATGCTTGATATGGCGACAAAATTGTCGGTGAATGTTAATAAGATTGCTACGTTGCGCAACAGCAGGGGCGGCAACAATCCGGATTTGTTGCGGGTGACGGCCGACTGTATTGCATTTGGTGCCGACGGCATCACCGTGCACCCCAGGCCCGACGAGCGGCATATCCGTTATGCCGATGTGGTGGCCATGCGCCCCATAGTCACCAACGAATTCAACATTGAGGGCAACCCCACCGAGCAGAAGTTTGTAGACCTCGTGCTGGCGGTAAAGCCTGAGCAGGTCACCTTGGTGCCCGATGCACTGGGCCAGCTCACCTCCAACCACGGTTGGGATACCGTGGCAGAGCGGGAGTATCTCACGGAAATCATAGGCGTATTCAAGGCGGCGGGCATCCGCGTGTCTATTTTTGTAGACCCTATTGCCGAGATGGTGGCCGGTGCCGCCCACACCGGCACCCACCGCATAGAGCTCTATACCGAAGCCTACGCCAAAAACTATACCTCCAACCGTAATGCCGCCATTGGCGACTACCTACAAGCGGCAGACGTGGCGGCGGCTAACGGCTTGGGCATCAATGCCGGCCACGACCTCGACCTCCAAAATCTGGCATTTTTCTCGCAATCCATCTCCGGGTTGCGAGAAGTGTCGATAGGGCATGCCTTGGTGTGCGATGCGCTGTATTACGGGCTCGACAACACCATCAGGATGTATAAGCGGCAGTTGGGCACCCTGTAATGGGGCACGAATTTAACGCGCCGTGAACCCAGCGGCAGCAACGGCCTACGGGGGTAAAACCGTAGTTTTGCACCATGCACATCGGTCTCTATTTCGGCAGCTTCAACCCCATTCACAACGGCCACCTCATCATTGCCAACCACGTCACCCAATATACCGATATCGACAAAGTGTGGTTCATCGTCTCGCCACACAACCCGTTTAAGGAGGCTCAAACCCTGCTCAACGAGTATCACAGGCTGCACTTGGTGAACATCGCCATCGAGGACAACACCAAGTTCCGGGCCAGCAATATCGAGTTCAACATGCCCAAGCCCTCCTACACCATCGACACGCTCACATACTTGGCGGAGAAGTTCCCCTTCGAGCGATTTTCGGTGATATTGGGCAGCGACAGTTTCCAGAACATCCATCGTTGGAAGAACTTCGAAATGCTGGTGGGCCGGTATGCATTCGTGGTGTACAACAGGCCGGGCTATGTGGTGAAGGACACCTTCGGGGCAAGCGTCACTACATTGGACGCGCCCTTGCTCGACATCTCATCCACATTCATCCGCAAGCAGATACGTGAGAAAAAATCCATCAAGTACCTCGTACCCGATGCGGTAGACCAATACATCGCAGCCAACCGCTACTATGCGGGCTGACCCATCGGCTGCATCTTGTGTTAAAAATAACCCATATCCCAAGTGGGGATGTTGCCGATGTCGTACATTTGCGTTGTCAACGAATTCAATAAAAAAATCAACACTAATTGTATGGCTAAAGAAGGGAAAACGATACTCTCGTTTCTTGCAGGTGCAGCGGTTGGAGTAGCAGTAGGATACATCCTCGCCACCGACAAAGAAACACGCAAACAAGACCTCAACAAGGTTAAGGATACTTTGAGCAACCTCAAAGACAAGTTCTCCAAGAAGGAGAAAGAACATGCGATGGAAGACGACATCTATCACGCATAACCCCTTACAACTATGGGTATCTTCAGCGGTATTGCCGAGAAATTGCGGTCTTACATCGACATGCAGCTACGTTTATTGAAACTGAATGTCATTGGGCAGGTCTCGGTGTTCATGGGCAGTTTCGTCTTCGTCATGTTGGCGTTGTTCGTGTTTTGCGTCATGCTGCTGTTTTCAGGGTTCGGCCTCGCCGAGGTTTTTGCCGATAACGGTTTGAGCCGGGCGGAGTCGTTTTTTGCAGTAACGGGCATTTACTTTTTAGGGCTGGTGCTGCTCCTTATTGGTGGGCGCAGCATCCGCCGCTATTTTGCCGATGTCTTCATCAAGGCCGTCACGGAAAACGACCCTGCCGAGGGTCAATCTTAAACCCACAACCATGGCCTTATACCCCAAAAAGCTGAACGGACTTGCCGCCTTGGAGCGAGAGAAGGCCCGCGTGCGCAAGTCGCTGGAAGCCATGCAGGCTGAAAGCACCGCATCGGTAGAGAGCCTGCTGGCCGGCAAGCTTCCCGGCTTGGGCGGCATTGGCGAGAATGAATCGTCCCCAAGCTTCGACATAGGAAGTATCGTCTCCGGCGCCATGGAATATTTCAGCAATGGCGGCGGCATTGCCGATCGTATATCCGGTTTCCTTAAGGGCAAAGTAGGCGGTATGGCCGCCCGCCTCGCCAAAGAAGTGCTGGGCGGCTACCTGAAGTGGAAAGCCGTCACCCTATCCTACAAGTTGATTAGGAAGTGGATGAAGTCCCGCGGGGGGAAATGATTGAGGGACTTGCACTATATTTAGGGTCTCTAATCACCTTAAGATTGATGGCGTCGCACTTTTTTACAGACAACAAATTTAATTTGGACGTATGATCACGCGGCTAACCATCCACTACTTTAAGGCCATTGAGCATTGCGATAATTTGGCACTGCAACCGTTTACCGTGTTCATTGGCAACAACGGCAGCGGAAAGAGCAGTGCCATGGAGGCATTGCGGGTATTGCAGATCGCCGTTGCGGAAGACCTCCAAGAGGCATTTTCAAACTGGAAGGGCTTGGATGGCGTCCGCAATTATCTGGCCAAAATCGAGGTTCCCACTATTGGCGCTTTCGGTTTCAAGAGAATGGAAGAGCCGATTCAAATAGGTGTAGAGTGCGAAGTAGACCGAAAACAATTTATTTACCGGGTTTCCATCAACGTGAATGAGCAAGGCGACTACTACGTTGTAGAGCATGAAGAGCTTTCATGCGACGGCCAACCGCTGATTGTTGGCAATGTCGTAAGCAACGAAGGCCAAAACCTCGCCCGGTATTTTGCCACCCGGAATGGCATTGAAGAATTTACCTATGCCGGTAGCCGGCTGCTGTTGAATTCACGCGACGGCAATCCTTTTGCATTACATGCCGACATCCTGCTATTTCGAGATTATGTGCTGCGGTGGCAATTTCTATATCTCAATGCCCATGAAATGGGCGAACCCTGCCTACAGAACAGGCTTACCAAGATTATAAGGCTCAATTATGACGGACGCAATATTGCCGAATACTTGGTATGGCTCAGAACCAAATCGCCGGACAGCTTCGGCAACATCATGCGGAAAGTGAGTTTCGTAATGCCCTATATGAGACAGATTCAGCCCCGTATCACGGAAGTGGTAAGCCGCGAAATCGATTTGATCATGCACGAGCAAAACGAAAAAAGTAGGCCATTGCCGGGTTGGCTGTTATCATCGGGCACTTTGCGCATTTTGGCACTGTTGGCCATGTTCAACAACCCCGAACCGCCATCGGTGTTATTCATAGACGAGGTGGAAAACGGGCTCGACCCTCGCACCATTGGGTTGCTGCTCAGCGAAATAGAGAACGTATTTCACGAACGGTCCATGCAGGTCGTCGTCACTACGCACTCACCGTATTTCTTGGACCAAGTGCCGCTTGAGAGCATCATAGTTGCGGAGAAAGACGAAACCGGAAGCATTTACCACATCCCCAAGGATGAAGGAAATCTGAAGATTTGGAAGGACAAATTTTCCCCGGGCAAACTGTATACCATGGGCAAACTCACCAATTGATTGATGAAAATCGGATTCATACTTGAATGCTCGCCCAAGGGTCCGGACGCGGATATTTACCCTTATCTCGCCGGCAAGTTCTGCGACAAACTTACAATCGCGAAACCGGAAACGCTCGTCAACAAAAAGAACGTGATGAATGAAGGTCCGCTCGTGGCAAAAACGTTGCTCGACAGCGGATGCGACTATGTGTTCATCATTTGGGATAGGTTGCCCAAATGGGGCGGCACCGGCAATTGCGACGACCATACCGCTGAAATCCACAAGGGCTTGTCGATACAAGGCGTCGACATTGGCAGAGTGTTTTGTTGCTGCATCAAAGACATGTTGGAATCTTGGATGATTGGCGATGGGGCAGTCATTACCCGTTACTTCCAATCGTTTACAAACCATAAGCAGGATTCATTTCCCGATTACAAATCGGCAGCAGAGCAGGCAAAACCGGAAGAGAAACTGTCTCGTTATAACAATAGGTACAACAAGTTCACCGACAATTTCGCAATCGTAAAAACCATCACGGATTTTAAAAAGCTCGCGCAACGAAATGAATCCTTCAAGCATTTCAAGGAAAGCGTTGAAGCCATTTGCCACCTGTAGCCTCTCCGTACCTCACGTGCGCCCCTTGGTAAAGACAACGCTTCCGCCAAACTGCATCCTCAATCGTCTTCCATAAACGACAACGTCTTGTCTTTCTTGATGTAGACTTTGTCCATCCACAACAGTAGGGCCGGCAGCAGGGTCAGGTTGGTAACCATGGCGAGCAGCAGGGTGAGGGAGGTGAGGTAGCCCAGCGACTTGGTGCCGTCGAAGTGCGACAACATGAAGACGGCAAAGCCGGCTATCAATATCAGGGAAGTATAGATGATGCTCAAGCCGGTATCGTGGATGGTGCGGTGCACGGTGTCGGCAATGCTGTCGTCGTGGCGGCGCAGTTCCTGCTTGAAGTTCACGAGGAAGCGGATGGTGACGTCGATGGTGATGCCTAAGGCCACACTGAACACTAACACCGTAGAGGGTTTGATGCGGATGTCCATCCATCCCATGAGGCCGGCGGTGATGAGCAGCGGAACCACATTCACGACAATAGATATCAGCAGGATGCGCCAAGACCTAAACAAGCCTATCATGCAGCCGAAGATAATGAGGAATGCCAGAACAAGGCTGTCGCGCAAGCTGTTCACAATGAACTTGCTGCCCTCAAGGAAGGTGATGCTGGTGCCGGTAAACGTGATGTGGTACTTGTTGGAGTCGAAAATCTTGTAGGTATTGGGCTTGATGAACGAATCGAGCAGCACGGGCAGCTTGCGCGAGCCGATGTCGGCCATGTTCACGCTGATGCGGGCCCGTTGCTTGGTGCTGTCTACAAACGAGTTGAGCAATTTGGCAAACAGGCCGTTTTTGTCAGCCTTGTTGGTGCGCAGGTAAGGCAGCACAAACGCTGCTTGCAGCATGTCGCCAGGCACCTCATAGTTGGCAGTGTCGCCGCCAAAGTAGGCTTGATTGGCAAATTTGATGCCCTCGGTTATGGCCAGTACGTGCCCAATCTCGGGACGGGTCTGCAAATATTGCGTCAGTTGGTCCATGCGGCCCAATGCATCCAGCGACAACACACCGTTCTTCTTCTTGGTATCCACCAATATTTCCAGCGGCATTACGCCACGGAAATTGGTTTCGAAAAATTTCAAATCGATGGCCACCTTGTCAGATTTCGGCAAGTCGTCTACAATGTGGGTTTCGTTGGTAAGGCGCATGAGCCCCATTACCGAAAGTACACACACAGCGGCCGTAAACCCGTAAATCCAGATGCGGTGGGCAAATACCCACTTCGTGATGCGCGTCAGCAGCACATGAATCCATTTCCGCTCCAAATACCTGATATGCTTCACATGGGGGTCGGGCAACAGGCTGAAGAAAGCGGGAATGAAGATGAGCGAGATGACGAACAGGCCGATGATGTTGATACCCGCTACCAAGCCAAACTCCTTTAGCAGGGTGCTCTTGGTGAAGAAAAACACCCCGAAACCGATGGCCGCCGTGAGGTTGGTAAAGAACGTGACAACCCCCATACGGTCTACCATGCGCAGCAGCGACTTGATTTTATTGCGCGTTTTGTGAAACTCCGTATGGTATTTATTGAGGAGGTATACGCAGTTGGGGATGCCGATGACCACCACTAGCGGGGGAATGAGGGCGGTAAGCAGCGTAATCTTATAACCCAGCAACACCAAGGTGCCTATAGACCACACCACACCCATTGCCACAACCATCATGGAAGACAACACAGCCGAGAACGAGCGGAAGAACAACACGAGGATTACAGCAGTGAGTACGAACGACAGCACGAGGAACAACTTCATTTCGGACTGTACCCTAACCGCCATTTCGGTGCGGATGAGGGGTAGGCCGGAATAGTGTAACTCCACTTGGTGTTTCGCGGCAAACGAATCGCCAAGGGCGAGTATGGAACCCACCACCTTGGCGCGATACTTGGAATTGAGTGTATCCTTGTTGATTCTCACCGCCATCAAGTAGGCGTCGGTAGCCGGATTGTACAAAAATCCGCGGTAAAACGGTAGGTTGACAAATGCTCGGTGGATGCTGTCTACATCGGCATACGGCGGTTGGCCGGGGGCAATGGGCACTACCTTCAGCTTTTGGGTCTCGGTGTCCTTCACAAAAGAGATGGCGGCCGGCACACTGAATACGTTCTCCACCGCACTAACCTTCGAAATATCCTTGGTGAGAGTGGCGTAATCGTTGAAGAACCCCTTGGTGAAGAAATTCTTGGACTGCACGCCAATCACCATCAGGTTGCCGTCTTCCCCAAAAGTGGACCTGAAGTTCTGGTATTCAATGTATTTGGGGTTATCGGTAGGAACGGCGCTGATAAAATCGTAACTCAGTTTTACTTGCGAGGCAAAAAAGCCCATAACACCTGTTGCCACAAGCAACAATATCAAGAGGAATATTCTGAATTTGATGATAAGTGCGGCTATTTGATGCCACATGTCGTGGTTGGTTGTGGTTAAAAAACCGTAAAAGTAACAAATCGAAAGTTAAAGTTGCCCCTAAATCGCTACAGGCCAATCATTCGGTGGTTTTGGCATCCACCTATACTTTGCGCCATCACTATCTGACAATCATAGCATTAGGTGCCTTCCAACCCAAATTCGGCGTTCAAAAACACCTTGTTCGCTGCAACTGCATCAAATCAGCATTATGCTAAATCGCGCAATCCGGAAGGCGGGCGGTGGGCATCGCCTACGTACTGTCGGGCTACCGTACCCCGGCAAATCAATGCAATACGGTTTTATATGTACCTTGCAGCCCAATTTGCAATATGGATAAGGTAGATATGCCCCGTTTGGAGGTCTGTTTTTCGCCCGCTTTGCTGCACCTTTACGACACCCGCGACACCGTTGTCGTGATAATAGATATTTTTCGGGCCACGTCTACCATCACCGCAGCCTTGCATAATGGCGCGAAGTGTGTCATACCGGTGGCATCGGTTGCGGAGTGCATAGCTTTGGGCAACGAAATCCCCAACAGCCTCACAGCGGGCGAACGAGACGGGCAAGTGGTTCCGGGCTTGCAATACGGCAACTCCCCATCCGAATACCGGCCCGATTTCGTTGCAGGTAAAACTTTGGTACTCACCACCACCAACGGCACCCGCCTGCTACACATGGTGCAACAGGCCGACCGCATCGTGATTGGATCCTTCCTCAATATCTCTGCCCTTTGCACCTACCTCACAGGCTTGGGCAAGAATGTACTTTTAGGATGTGCGTCTTGGAAAGACCGGTTCAATTTGGAAGACACCCTATTTGCGGGAGCGGTGGTGCACCACATCGGCGGAAATTTCAAAATCAATTGCGACAGTGCCCGTGCCGCCCGGCACCTGTACCGGAGCGTGGGCGACAAGCCCCTCCTGGAATTCCTGAAAGACAGCTCCCACTATGGCCGCCTGTCTGCCTACGGACTGCATCACGATTTGGAATATTGCACAACGCCAGACCTTCATCCCGTTATCCCGGTGTTGCGGGGTCGGGAAATTGTGGCGGAGGTGTAGCATGCGCCTGGAGACACCCGGCCACAAAAATTGCCCGAGATGCCTAAAAAAAGCGCAAAAATTGTGTAACATTGCACCCAAATAATTAATTGTGGCCAAAAACCGGATTTCATTATAATAAATTCGGTGTAAGTCATATTTTTAACCCCGCACCGTGTAGTCGGAAATTATTTAACGGTACAACAGAACCATATGCAAATCGGAATCCTCAAAAGCTACTCCAAAATGGTGGCAGTGTTGTTGGCAGCCTTTAGTTTGAATGCTCATGCCCAAGACATCGTAAAAGTCAGGAACCTGAACTATACTTCGTATTACTCCAAATCTCAGCACATTCCGGTATTGGTTATTTATTCCTTGACGCCGGAACAATTCAACTGCAACAAACTGAAAGGCGAAAGTGCCATCAAACCCGGTCCGGATCCGCAACTTGCCGATTATACCGCACTAAAAGAAGACTACAACAACTCGCTCTTCGAAACCACCCAAATGATGGCTGCCGAAGAAAATGGTTGCGACAAAGATGCATTTACCGAAAGCTACTACTTCACGAACATCATGCCCATGCCCCGCAACCTGTATAAAGAGTTGTGGGCCAATCTGCACACCAAGGAAATGGTTAAGGCGAAAAAGTACAAAAAAATCAAAGTATTCACCGGCACCGTGGGTCGTAACTGGATAATAGGTGCAGAGCACAATGTGGTTGTCCCCGAATATGCATGGAAGGTGATTTACATCCCCAGCACCGACGAATACCTGTGCTATGAGTTCCACAACATCGAGCCCTTCAACCCTAAAGACAAAGTGAACAACCACAAAGTGGATTTGGCAACCATCGAATCGCTTGCAGGTGTGCACTTTGTAAACGGCGTTATCTCGGCCAGCTACGTTGTAAGCACCC
>CAIVHI010000326.1 GCA_903905685.1 uncultured Bacteroidota bacterium
ATGTATGAAAAATAATAATATTGAAAGTATTTCCGTATTAAGGTTCTTGGTGACCGGCGGTGCAGGTTTCATTGGTTCTCACATCACTGCCTATTTATTGGAAAACGGTGCTGCCAAAGTAAGGGTATTGGATAATCTTTCAACGGGTTTGCAATCCAATATAGATTTGTTTTCCGGCAATCCTGCTTATGAATTCATCAAAGGAGACATTCGGGATGCCCACACTTGTGCGGCAGCCTGCGAGGGCATACATTATGTTAGCCACCAAGCGGCATTGGGCTCGGTTCCGAGGTCCATTAAAGATCCGGTCACAACCGACAGCGTCAATATAGGTGGATTTATAAATATGATTACCGCGGCTAAAAACGCAGGCGTCAAGAGTTTCGTTTTCGCATCATCGTCGTCCGTTTATGGCGATGAACCCAACCTCCCGAAAACTGAAGACCGCACCGGAAATCTCCTCTCGCCCTACGCAGTCACCAAGTATGCCGACGAACTTTATGCCAAGGTGTTTCACCGCCTTTACGGACTCCAGGTAATTGGGTTGCGCTACTTCAATGTGTTTGGTCCGCGTCAAGATCCCAATAGTCCATATGCTGCGGTAATACCGCTTTTTGTGAGCGGTATCCTGAATAAGACGCCTGTTTACATCAATGGCGACGGCAATCAGACGCGTGATTTCACCTACGTGAGCAATGCTGTCCAAGCGAACGTGAAAGCAATGTTTGCCTCTCGTCCCGACGCGTTTGGCGAGATGTATAATGTGGCCGTGGGCGACAACTTCAGCATCAATTTCCTGTATGACGCCATTCGCGAAATGCTGGAATCAGACCACCTTGCCACCTATAGAGACCCACGCGAAGGCGATATTCGCGATTCACTTGCAGATATCTCTAAAGCGTCCGGATTGCTGGGTTATGAGCCTACCCATGTGTTTCTGGATGGGCTTCGCGAAACCGTAGCGTATTTCAGCAACAAGTGACGTTCTTGGCTTGCGGCAGCAATTGGCAAATTGACCAGCCGGGAGCATTTCCCATTTCATGTAGCATAAGTCAAAACAAAATGCCCACCTGTCGAGATTGATAGGTGGGCTTTTTGTTTTTCCCGGAATCTTTGCTATTTCGTGTCGTAGGCCCAGCGAATGTAGGTGGAGCCCCAAGTAAAGCCGCCGCCAAAAGCTGCGAGTATGATGTTGTCGCCTCGGTGCAATTTGCTTTCCCACTCCCACAGGCAGAGGGGTAGGGTGCCGTTGGTGGTATTCCCATATTTGTGGATGTTCACCATCACTTTTTCTGCCGATACCTGCATGCGCTCCGCCGTGGCGTCAATAATGCGCTTGTTGGCTTGGTGGGGCACCAGCCAGGCAACGTCATCGGCCGTCAAGCCATTTCTGGCCATGATTTCGGCCGACACATCGGCCATATTCTTGACGGCGAACTTGAACACGGATTTGCCCTCCTGATAAACGTAGTGTTCCTTGTTCATTACGGTCTCAATTGTGGCAGGGCGTGCTGAGCCACCGGCTTTTTGATGAAGGAAAACCCGACCGCTACCATCGGTGCGCAATATCGCATCCAGAATTCCGTACCCCTCGGTATCGGGCTCCAAAAGGACTGCTCCGGAACCGTCGCCAAAAATTATGGACACCGCACGGTCTTCGTAATTCATGATGGAGCTCATTTTGTCCACACCTACCACAACAACCTTTTTATGCCTGCCCGTTTCAATGAATTGGGCTGCGGTGTTCAATGCGAAAATGAAACCACTGCAAGCTGCGTTTACATCGTATCCCCATGCGTTCTTCATACCCGCCTTGTCGCAAATGATGTTTGCCGTTGCGGGAAACATCATATCAGGCGTGGTGGTTGCACAAATCACCAACTCTATTTCTTCCGGACTTATTCCGCGTTTCTCCAATAAATTCGCAACAGCCTTCACAGCCATTTCACTACTGCCCATGCCTTCGCCCTTCAAAATCCGCCTTTCGCGAATGCCAGTACGGGTTTGAATCCACTCGTCGGTGGTATCCATCATGGTTTCCAATTCTGCATTGGTGAGTATATAGTCAGGAACATATCCGCCTACGGCTGTTATGGCTGCATGAACTTTGGTCATTTTCGATGATTTGATTGAACAATGATTCGTTGATAC
>CAIVHI010000327.1 GCA_903905685.1 uncultured Bacteroidota bacterium
CGTCCCGATTTGGTCATTGATGGGGAGATGCAGGTGGGTGTGGCGTTCGACAAGGATTTGCTGCGCGAAAACTACCCGTTCTGCGAATTCGTGAATGAGTCGCCCAACGTGTTGATATTCCCCAATTTGGCTGCCGGCAATATTGCCTACCACCTCTTGCAGGAGGTGGGCGGTGCCGAAGCCATTGGGCCGATATTGTTGGGTTTGCGCAAACCGGTCTACGTCTTGCAATTGGGCAGCACGGTTCGCCAAATCGTCAATATCGTTGCTATGGCTGTTGTGGAAGCCCAAGCGAAAAACGCCTAAGGGCCGCGCGGTTAACGCAGTTCCGGAATAACGATGCCCGTAATCTTCCTGTAGAGGTCGAGCGCGTACAGGTCGGTCATGCCGGCTATAAAGTCCAATAGGGACAGCATGTCGTTGTACAGGTGCCTTCGGTCGAGTTGTAGTGTAAACTGCTTGGAAACGAGCTTGATGAGCTTTTTGGATTTGGGGAGTTCGGGCTGGAGTACAGCATTTACGAAGGCATCGAGCAGGCCGCCGATGACGTGGTAGCCGGCTATTTCGATTTCCACAACCGACTTGTAGTTATAGATGTTGGTGACGGAATATGCGTTGATGCGGGCGGTAAGTTCGCGAATGTGCTGTGGTAAGGAGCCCAGCAGGTCGTTGTTCAGGGTGCCGGCGAGCAGTTGTTCTTCAAAGTCCAAGTAGGTCTCCGAGAGCTTTTCGGTCATGAGGGCAATCCAACGTGCGCGGATGTATTGCACCTTTTGGTTGTCGTCATTTATGTTTTTGAGTTTGAACTCGATGTAGTCTCGACGGAAGTAATCGGTCTCGGTTTCGAAGAATGGCAGAAACAGGTCCATAAACTTTTCGGTAGACACAATGTGCAGTCGGTGGGCGTCTTCCAAGTCTATCACACGATAACAGATGTCGTCCGCGGCCTCGGTGAGGTAAACGAAGGGGTGGCGGGGATAGATGGTCTGTTCGTCGTTGAAGGCGTCCATGCCCAAAGTGGATGCGATTTTTCGGTAGGTGTCCAGTTCGGCATCAAAAAATCCGGACTTACGGGTGGCTATTGTGCCGCTTTTTTTATCGAATCCTTGCTGCGAGCTGCACGGATATTTCACAATGGCTGCAAGGGTAGGGTAGGTGAGCCGGTAGCCACCCGGCTCGGGCTCGTTGAAGCTATGTGTGAGTACACGGAACGCATTGGAATTGCCCTCAAACAGCTCCAAATCCCGAAATTGGTTCGTGGTCATGTGGTCTGTCAACATCTGCCTTTTGTCGGTTGGGAGACCGGAGAAAAACGCCCGTATGGCATCTTCCCCCGAATGGCCGAAAGGTGGGTTGCCGATGTCGTGCGCCAGGCATGCGGCCGCAATCACGGAATGGAACTCGTGCCTGTAGAAATCTTTGAAACGTTCGTCTCCGCCATATTTTGCGGCTATCTTTTCACCGCATGCCTTGGCCAGCGACCGGCCTACCGATGCCACTTCCAAACTGTGCGTCAACCGGTTATGTACGAACACCGCCCCAGGTAGCGGGAACACTTGTGTTTTGTTCTGTAGTCGCCTGAAAGCCGACGAAAAGATGATTCGGTCGTAATCGCGGATATAGGCATGGCGGCCGTCGTTGTAGTCGGTTTGTGGGCGGCCGGTCTGGCCGGTGCGTTGAGATGTAAAAAGCGATTCCCAATTCATCATATCACTTGGATGTTTTCAGTTGGTCTGAGTTGGTTTTTAGGAGTGCGGCGTGCATTAGGGGCCGTCTTTATTACCTATCTCAACAATGCACCGCGGTCTATATCCAAACGTAGAAGGATGAAAATAAGCGCACTGAAGGAGAGCAGTGATGAGCCTCCGTAGCTGAGGAACGGCAATGTAATACCGATGACGGGCGCCAAGCCAATGGTCATGGAGATATTGATTGCAAAATGGAAGAACAGTATCGAGGCCACGCAATAGGCGTAGATGCGTGAAAATGATGAACGCTGCCGTTCGGCAACATATATTATCCGCAACAAAAGCGATACATAGAGCAGTACCAAGCCTGCACTCCCCATGAACCCGAACTGCTCGCCAATGGCGCAAAAAATGAAGTCCGTATTTTGCTCGGGTACAAATTGGTTTTTGGTAGATGTGCCATTCAGGTAGCCCTTACCGTATAGCCCTCCGGAGCCTATGGCGATTTTAGACTGCAGTACATTGTACTCGGAGCTGTTGGTCTTTTTTTCGTCGCCCGGCGTACCGCTTTTGTCATATTCATCGGGCACTTCCTTGCCTATCATCGAGTAGATGCGGTCTATCTGGTGCTTTTGCAAAACGTGTTTGAAGGCAAACGGTACCGCCAGTTGAGAGAAAGAGATGGCAATGCCCCAACAAGCCAAAATGATGACGAAGATGCCCGGGCTGCGCCTGATGGGATTCCTCAGCATGAGCGCAATTAAAACGGCGAGGATGGTGAGGACTATGAAAAGGAGTTTCCGTTCTATCAACAAGGTGCCCAGTACTAGGGCTATTGCCGAAAAACCGACAACCAAGATGGCGTTCGGGAGCCCCTCCCGATACATAACGAGAAAAAAACAGAAATAGACCAATGCCAAGCCGGTTTCCTTTTGGAGGATGATCAGTGCGGCGGGAATCAGGGCGATTCCTATTGCGAGCAGCCTGTTCTTCAAGAGTTTGAAGTTGGTTTCCTGCATGGATAGAAACTTGGCCAAGGCCATTGCGGTAAATATTTTACAGACTTCCCCCGGCTGAAACCGCACCGCACCATAGCCCAGCCAAGAACGTGAGCCTTTCACATCTACCCCAACGAAAATGGTGATGAACAAGATGAATAGGCCACATGCAAACAAGACAAAGGCAAATGAAGAAAAGAACTTACTGTCGGTAAGGAGGATGAACATGCCTAGCAATAAAGAGTAGCCAAACCAAGTAAGCTGCTTTACATAGCTTTTTCCCGGTATGAAAAAGCCGATATCCGTTGTGCGGTGCTCTACCGAGTATACGGCGGCGAGCCCAACGGCCACCAACATGAAGTACAGCAACAGGGTGATGCCGTCTATGCGGTAGAGGTAAGATTTGTTGGAAGTGCCGGAGTCTTTCATGGTTGGATTTTAGTGCCGGAAACGGGTTTGGTAAAGACGCATCACTTGGACGGAGTCTATGGCTCGACGGGTGCTGTCGGCCAGGTGCTTGCGTTCCTGCCTCGCCCGGAATGTCTCTGCATCATGAATGCGCGATACCGAGTCTATGGCATAAACGTACCGGTTGATGAGGTGCGCGTCAATCATTTTTTGTTCGATCACCTTGTGGACTTCCACAATGGAATCGTTCAGGTATTTTTCAATCATCAACCCCGCAATTGGGCCCGCCCAAGTGGCGCCGAAACCTGCGTTTTCGATACAGACCGCCAGTGCTATTTTAGGGTTGTCTCGAGGTGCGAATGCCACAAACATGGAGTGGTTTTGCATCTTGATGACTTCCCCCTTCACTACGGCTTTGTTTTCAGCAGTACCGGTCTTGGCGCAAATGTTCACGCCATTCAGTTTGATTGCGGCAGCGGTACCGCTTTCCACCACGTCCTGCATGGCATCCTGCACTTCGTCAAAAACGGGAGCGGGCACGTTCACTACATGTTTTTGCAGATATTTGAAGAGCGCGGGGTCATGTTGGTTTTTGCCTATGGCCTTTACAAAGTGGGGCGGGTAATAGTATCCTTTGTTGGCAATGAGGCACATGCCGTTGGCCATTTGCAGCGGGGTGAGTGCCAGCTCTCCTTGGCCCATGCCCACGAAAACCACCGTGCAGGAGTTCCAAGTGCGGTTGTACCGCTTGTTGTAGTAGGCCGAGTCGGGGAGGAGTCCTTTGCCTTCAAACGGGAGGTCTACCCCGGTAGGGTGGCCGTAGCCAAAAGAATAAAAGTAGTCGTGCCAAGCCTGGAGGCCCGCTTTCACGTTGGGAAACAGGTCATCGTCTACCGTGAGGCGGAAGATGTGGCAGAAGTAGGAGTTGCAGGAGTGTGCCAGTGCCAGTCTGAAATCGGCGGCGTGGCCCGCATCGTGGTGCTCGCAGGCTATAGGGCGGCCGCAATAGCTGTAGCTACCCCGACAGCCAAATCCGAAACTTGGCGTTATGGCACCCACACTCAAGGCCACGATACCCGTCATGGGCTTGATGGTGGATCCCGGCTGGTAGGTGGCCTGAATGGCACGGTTGAACAACGGCCGGGTGGCATCCTTATACAGGTTGGCATAGTTGCGGGCCCGCTCACGCCCACGCAGCAGGTTCGGGTCGTAAGACGGACTGCTTACCATGGCCAAGATGCCGCCGGTTTGCGGGTCAATGGCCACAACGCTGCCAATTTTGTTTTGCATCAGCTTCTCGGCATAGGCCTGTAGCTCCATGTCGAGGTAAAGATCCAGTTGCTTGCCCGACACTTCCTGACTATCGAGCGCGCCACCGCGGTAAGGGTCGCGGGGACGGTTGAACTTGTCGCGCTCCAAGTAGTGGACGCCACGCTGGCCGCGCAACACTTCCTCGTATTC
>CAIVHI010000328.1 GCA_903905685.1 uncultured Bacteroidota bacterium
CGCTGCACGAAACCACCCTACCCCACCAACTGAGTTTTGGAAACGGCATTGCCGAGACCAGAACGCGCCCTAGCCCATTGCGAATAGTCATCGCGTCACCTTGCCCTGAATTTCCCATTTTAACGGAACACCATTGTTTATTTCAAGTAATTTGCACAAAATAATCGAAAAAAATGCTTCGCAATCTTGCGATTTTCCTTTTTGCCGCCCTTTGTTCGGGCAAGGCATTCGGCATCAAAGCCATCGTTTCCAATACGGTATTCTACATGCCCGATTCCTTGGTGGCGGGCCGTCCCGTAGCCTATGTGGAGACCTCCTGGGAAATCATCCCCAAGACGCTCCATTACAAGACTCTACCCGACGGCAAAATAGGCGGAGCGATACGGGCACACATCGTATACTTGAAAGACGGGGCGTTGGTGCATGAGGACCGGTTTTCGGAATCGACCCATCACTTTGCCAACGTTGCCGACTTGGGGGCTTCGCGCATCATTAACCTGAGGCGGTACTTCATGCCTACGGGATTAATTAGTGTTTCCGTATCTTTCTCCGACCTTAACGACAGTACCAATATCTACAACTATACCGACACGTTCACCGTAGGCGAGGCTCCACATAGCCCGTTTTATAGCAAGATACAGCTGCTAGATACCGTGATTGACACGAACACTTCGACGGTATTTACCAAAAACGGCCTTCAGCAGATTCCGCTCAACGGCTTTTTCTTGGACGACAAGGTACGAACGCTTTTCTACTATGTGGAACTGTATCAAACCATATCGGTACCCAAGCCACACTTACCCCTCGTGGAGAAAATATACATATCGAAAACCGACGGCGGCTCCCCGTTCCAGTTTTACGAACATAAAGACACCGTTACCCCGACCGATGTGCGCCCACTGGTAGGAAATTTCGATGTCGCACCCCTGATATCGGGCAACTACTACCTAAATGTTGCATTGGAAGATGCGAACAACGACTTAGTGGCCTCTTCGTCGTTATTCTTTCAACGGGTGAACAAACACCCCTCCAAGGAAGATACATTGCGGAAAATTGCTGCCGATACCGGCATGGAAAAAATAAACGTGCTCGATTTGGGCAAGACGTTTGTTGGGAAATTTACCTTGGATCAACTACAGTCGGTTCTTAAAATGATTCAGCCCATTTGCGACCCAATAGGGGTCAAGGCCATCAAAAACTTCCAGAAGAAACCCGATGACACCTATATGCGGTATTTCATCTACAACTACTTTCTAGCCCTCAATCCACGCGATCCCGGCAAGGCTTGGAAGGAGTATTCCGAAAAAGTATTGCAGGTGAACAAGTTGTTTAAAGCAGGCAGTACTCCGGGCTATGCCACCGAACGGGGTTTTTACTACCTAAGGTATGGTGCCCCTACCGAGGTGATTCATGTGGAAAATGAGCCTGGCGCTCTGCCCTACGAGATTTGGCAGTACGATGTGTTGACGCAACTCAATAAGAAGGTGATTTCCAATGCGTTGATTATGTTTTACCGCTCCAATGCAGCCAACGACGACTTTAGGATGCTGCAATGCAATTTGGGTGGCGAAACACAAAACCCATCTTGGCGCAACCTCCTCTACACCGGCGATGGCACCTCGTCGGCCGGACCCCACCGGGCCGAGCAATATTTTGGTGGCGACCAATAGGGAGCGGCCTTTTTAACGGAGGTTGGGTTACTGCACAACAAAATTTAACTTTGGCGGCCCATGGACATAGTTTGCAGCACCCAAGAGACGGATTTGTTTGAACGCATCAGCAAAACGGCCCAGCTTTTGGATGTGGAATGTTACATAGTTGGCGGCTTTGTGCGCGACAAAATTTTGGGTCGCCCCACAAAGGATGTCGACATAGTGTGTACCGGAGACGGCATAGCTATGGCACAAGCAGTTGCCGATACCTACCGACACAAACCTACAGTAAGTTTTTTCAAGAATTTCGGCACGGCACACTTCAGGGTGCATGGGTTTGATGTGGAGTTTGTAGGGGCAAGAAAGGAGTCGTATGTGCCGGAATCCCGCAAGCCGGAAGTATCGCCCGGCTGGTTGGGGTTCACATGCGCCAATGCCGGCGGCGGAGCATCGACGCGATGATGATCCAGCACCACCACATCCAGACCCAGTGCGCTTGCCTCTTCCAGCGCCGCGACGGCGGCGGCGCCGCAATCGACAGTGATGACAAGCTTCGCGCCTTCCGCCGCCAGGGTCTGCATCGCGGCGGGCGACGGGCCATAACCTTCCTTCATGCGATCGGGGATATAG
>CAIVHI010000329.1 GCA_903905685.1 uncultured Bacteroidota bacterium
CAGATTAGGTATCTATTTTTTGCCTTCATAAGGCGCCCTTCGTTTGTCATGAAATTGTCAGTTGGGTCATCTCGATATCCCAACTGCATTTAGAAGACGGCTACGTCCGGGAAATGGTTAGGGTGCGGGTTGCCTAAAAAAATGCCAATGCGAAAAAATGAAGCGAAATCAAAAAAAATTAAGACCTTTAAAGTGCGGCCTTCCCGCGTATAACCGGTATAGGCGAGGCTAAAACAGCATTCCAAAATGGTAAGAAGATTATTCGATATCGTTAAAGAGCGGAGCGTGAATACGCCCAACACCACAATGCTGGCGGCAAAGGAAAACGGCAGATGGCGGGAATATTCCTGCTTGGAGTGTTGGGACACCGCAGTGAAGCTTGCCGGCGGACTGTCGCGCATTGGTGTTTCCAATTCATCCCTTGAACCGGAAGCCCAGGAAAAAATTGCCATCATATCGCCCAACCGCCCCGAGTGGATGCTGGTGGATTTGGGGGTGCAGCTCACGGGCTCGGTACTCACCCCCGTCTATCCCACTATCAGCCCTGCCGAGATAGCATTCGTATTGAATGATGCCGAAGTGCGCATCGTGTTCGTTGCCAATGCCGATATGTATGCCAGGTTCAAAGATGCATTTGCCGAAATACCCACGCTGCAACACGTATTCTGCTTCGACGAGGTGCCCGACGTGCCGAGTTGGGAAACGCTGCTCGATGATACCCAAATCTTCGACCTTGCAGATGCCGAGCGCATAGCCCCCGATACGCTGGCCACAATCATCTATACATCGGGCACCACCGGTGTGCCCAAGGGGGTGATGCTCTCGCACCATAACATTGTGAGCAACGTCATTGATTCCATGCCGGCATTCACTTTTGCAGTGCCGGGGAGCAAGGCGTTGAGCTTCCTGCCGCTCAACCACATTTTCGAACGAATGGTCACTTACGTGTACCTCATGGGCTGTGTGGCTGTATACTATGCCGAGAGCATGGATACCATAGGCTTGAACCTTAAAGAGGTGAAGCCGTTAGTGTTTACCACCGTGCCGCGCCTGCTCGAGAAGGTATACGAGCGTATTATGCATACCGGCTCCTCGCAAACCGGTATCAAGCATTTCCTCTTTTTTTGGGCCCTTGATTTGGGCAACCGGTATGACAATGTGAATCACGGCGGCTTGTGGTACCGCATGCAGCTCTGGGTGGCCAACAAAGTGGTGTTCAGCCGCTGGCGCGAGGCATTGGGCAGCAACGTAAAAGCCATCGTTGTGGGCTCCGCTGCAACCCAGGAACGGCTCGTGCGTATCTTCTCGGCGGCCGGAGTAACCATTATGGAAGGCTACGGACTCACCGAGACGTCGCCGGTGGTGTCGGTCAATAGATTCGAATCTGAAGAACGGAGGATCGGCAGTATTGGTCCGCTCATAGAGCACGTGGAGGTTAAGCTGGCCGAGGATGGCGAAATCTTGGTTAAGGGCCCCAATGTGATGATGGGCTACTACAAACGCCCCGACATTACGGCCGATGTTTTGAAAGACGGCTGGTTTGCCACCGGCGACATTGGCCAATGGGTAGAAGGCCGCTTTTTGAAGATTACGGACCGCAAGAAGGAAATCTTCAAAACATCGGGAGGAAAGTATGTGGCCCCACAGGCACTGGAAAACAAGATGAAGGAGAGCCCCTATGTGGAACAGATGATGGTGGTGGGCAACGGCCGCAAATTCGTTTCGGCACTCATCGTGCCCAGCTTTATAGCCGTGCGCACCTACTTCCGCACCAATAGTCCCGATGTGAGCCTGCCCGACAACAATGCCGAACTGGTACAGATGCCCATGGTGAAAGACCTCATCCAGAAGCAGGTGGACGGATACAACGTGCTCTTCAGCCACCCAGAGCAGGTGAAGAAGATAGCCTTGCTGGCCGATGAATGGACCATAGATACCGGTGAGCTTACCCCATCATTGAAGATGAGGCGCAAAATCATTGAAACCAAATACGCCCACCTGATTGAGGACATCTATGCCGACAAGTAAGCCGGTCACTTCCCGGAAGACAATTCGGTCTTCTTCTTTTCCAACTTGGTGCGCACTTCCGGGTCGGGTTCGCGGGCAATGATGTAATCCAATGCTGCAACCACATCGGCTGCGTTTCCGCCGGCGGCATCGTCGCCTTTTTCACCCATCTTGGCCAGCATCAACCCATAACGGAGGCGAAAAGCTTTTTGGGTAAACAACGCTGTGGCACGCCCAAACAACCGCATCCCGGCGGACTTGGCCGCGGGTTGGGGGCATGAAGCGATGTAAAATTGCAGCGCGGCCAAATAGGTGTGTTTTGCATTGGTAGCATTCATGGTGTCGAACTTAGATAGGAACAATACCGTGTCTTCCGGCCGCCCCTCGTGGCTCAAAATATTCCAAACCTTGCCTTCCAAGAACGAGCGCGGAGCCGTATGCAACATTTGGCGGGCCAGTACCCGGCCTTGCGCAGTATCTATTTTGTATAGAGCCTCCAACGATGTGCCGGCAACGGCATAGGAGCTATCGTAAACGCCTTGGTTGAAAAGGTTTTTGGAAGCCGTATCCCTCCATGTGCCGAGCAGGGTGACGGCTTCGGCCCGCGTCATGTTGTCGGGGTCGGTGGCCGCCATTTCCCGGATTTTGGTACCCCAGAGCTGTTTATAATAAACACTTTGTGTGCCTTTAATGGCTCCCACGGCGGCGCGGCGCAGCGACGCATTGGGGTCGCCCAGCGCCCAGCCAATGACTACCTGCATGGTGGAGTCTCCCACACGGTTGGAAGCGGTATTGAGTGCGATTTTGCGTGTTGCATAATCGGAGCCATACCTATAGCGTGCCAAGATGGCGGCATCGGGCAGTCCCGATTCTACCAGCTCAGCCGGCACCACATGGTCGGCATCCACAACAACCGTGGGCGATTTGCCGTCTTGGTAGGAGAAGTAGAGGGTATCGTTTGGCTTGGATACCGTGATATCATGCAAGGTCTTGTTGCCTTCGCGATAGATAGCCACCTTCATGGGCAGGGTGTAGTAAAATTTGTTGTCGAATTGGGCTTGGGTTATCACTACTCTTAGCCGTTGCATGGAGTCTTCCTGCTTATAGAAGATATTCAGGATGGGGTGACCGGCATGGTAATACCATTGGTTGAAGAACGGGTTCCAGTCGGTACCCGTCGCCTTTTCCAAGGCCATCCTCCAATTATGGGCCTCTGCAGATTTCAGGGCGTTGTCGGTAAGGTAGGTTTTCATGGCCAGGTTGAAGGCCGTGTCGCCAATAAGGTTGTTGATGTAGTGCAGTATCGCGCCGCCCTTGTCGTAAGTTATGGGGTCGAACATCTCGTCGTGGTTGTCGTAATAGTATCGCACCAGTTGGGCATCGTTGCGGCGACTGTATCCCAAATATTTTTCCAAGTCTTCGTAAGCCAATTCTTGCGCATAGTCGGTGCCATATTTGTAACGGCGCCAAAGCTGCTCGCCATAGTTGGCAAACGATTCATTTACCGTAAGGTTGCTCCAAGATTCGCAAGTAGCATAGTCGCCAAACCATTGGTGGAACAACTCGTGCGAGACAATGTCTTCCTTGCCCCCGTCTTTCAGCTCCCTAAAGTTCTCGTTCATGAACTCACCAAGCAACGTGGCCGAAGTGTTCTCCATGGCACCCGATACATAGTCGCAGCCCACAACTTGGCTGTATTTGTTCCAAGGGTAGGGCACGCCGGTGGTTTTGGAGAAAAACTCCAGCATCTCGGGCGTATTGCTGAACATACTGCGGGCATAGGGAGCGAAATCGGGGGTCACGTAATAATCTACGGCTTTGCCGTGCCAGGTGTCATGCACCGTCGTAAAATTGCCGATGGCCATCATGATGGTGTATGCCTGAATGGGGAGATTCATTTCCCAAACATCGGTGCGCATATTGTTGCCGGCTTCTTTTTGCTGCACCAAAGCCCCATTGGAGAGGGTGGTGAGGGAGTCGGGCACCGTCATTTCGATATGTGTCGTGAAACGGCTGTTGGGCTTGTCTATCGTGATGAGCCAGTGCGAGTTGGATTCCGATTCCCCCTGCGTCCATATCTGTGCGGGTTTTAACGGGTTGGCGTGGTCGGTGTTGATGAAGTACAAGCCTCGGTCGTCGGTAATGGCAGGGCTGCCACCCGAGGCCG
>CAIVHI010000330.1 GCA_903905685.1 uncultured Bacteroidota bacterium
CTTTGAACCAAGTCATTAAGCCTATGATTGATGATTTGGAGGCCCAGCGCCTTGATGATTTCAACTTTGTAATCCATTGCCGTTACCACATCGTGTTTTTTCACATAAGGATAGATGAACGACAAATTGCTGCTGGTGGCTTCTTTGTCTTTCACCACCATTGCGGCCGGTTCGCTTCGCGGTTTTACGGTCTCATACTTGCGGCGGGTTTCGGGGTTTGGGTTTTTGATGGCTCCAAAATGGTCCACAATCATTTTTTTGGCCACACTGGTATCTATGTCGCCCACTACTACAATGGCTTGCAAGTCGGGGCGGTACCAAGTGTGGTAAAACTCTTTCACTTTGTCGTACTTGAAACGCTTGATGATCTCATCCTTGCCTATGGGGAGGCGCTCGGCATATTGGGTGCCTTCAGTAAGTTTGGGAAAATACTTGCGCAGCATGCGGTCTTCGGCACCCTTGCCCAAACGGCTTTCTTCCAGCACCACACCGCGCTCGTCGTCAATGTCTTTATCGTTCAGCAATGCGTTGTGCGACCAGTCTTCCAAAATCTGGAACCCTTTTTCGAGATTGTCGGCTTTGTCGAGCGGTATCGGGAGGATGTATACCGTCTGGTCGAAGCCGGTGTAAGCATTGAGGTCGGCCCCAAACTGCACGCCTATAGATTGCAGGTAGCTGACGAGGTCGTTCTTTTCGAAGTTCTTCGTGCCATTGAAGTTCATATGCTCCATAAAGTGGGCCAATCCTTGTTGGTCGTCCTCCTCCAATACCGACCCCGCTTTCACCACCAACCTCAATTCCACCTTATTGGCGGGGCGGTGGTTGTTGCGGATATAGTAAGTCAGTCCGTTGGGCAGTTTTCCCGTGGCCGTTGAGCGGTCAATGGGCAGCTTGTCGGTTGCTTCTTGTCCTATGGATGCCGTGGAAAGCAATGCTGCCAAAGGAAAGCACAATAAGGTGCGGCGCACGGTCTTAGTTAAAAGCTTCATAAATTCTTCAAAAAAATTTGTTACAAGATAAGGCGAAAATTTGAATTTGCCCCTTTATGTTCGAGTTTTTACATTTTTCGGTCTGCAATTTATCCATTTTCGGGTCACATCGGCTACTGCTTCTCCACAACTTCTTCTTTCCGCTTTACTTTAACCCAATCGGCCAGTGTTACCGTAAATGGTAGGTTGCCTATTTTAACAACTGCTTTTTTGTCTTTTACTTCTGTTACGATTCCTGCCGCATGGGTCGTTTTGTTTTTTACCAAGTCGCCTACCACCGGTATGCCGTCCAAAATCAGATACATTTTGTCGGCTTTACGTGCAGCGGCAGCGTTGTTGGCCACCTGTTTGTTGCGGAACAGCACCTCTTCGGCCGACTTGATGACGTCCTGTTTGTTTTCCGCCCGCTTCCAGTCCTGAATGATTTGTTTGAATTTGCGCTCCGTGTCCCTCAAATAGTCCAATTCCTCTTTTTTGATGGCGTTTTGCAATTTCAGGGTTTCTTGCTGCTGCCGGAAGGCCTC
>CAIVHI010000331.1 GCA_903905685.1 uncultured Bacteroidota bacterium
CTCATTGCTGACAATGCTTTGCTGCTTAATGAGCATCTGAAGTTTCAACTACAGCCCCACACCCTCAATAATATCTTGGCCAACTTAAAGGTGTTTTCTAACAAGCTAAATAAGGGACTAGATTCACTTTCGGCAACACTGGAGTATATTTTATACAGGGGTAATCATCACTTAGTAAGTGTGCAAGACGAGCTGCATTTCATAAAGAAATACTTGGAACTTAATGATCTGTTCAACAATGAAATTGATTCAATACTCCTTGACGCAAGGCAAGTAACAACTACCTCTATATACTATGCTACAGCATGTATTCCACACCTTATTACCGCATACTTTGTAGAGAATGCATTTAAGCATGGCGATGTACACCATCCGCAATTTTTGAGAGTTGAGCTCACCCTTACCGATAAGCAATTTGCAATGAAGGTCGTTAACAAGATTAAGAACAAGCCAACGAACGGTAGTGGCGGCATTGGCCTAAAAAACATGAAAGAGCGTCTTGATCTTTTGCTCCCCGGCAAATATGAAATAAGTAATAGCTCTAATGAACAGGAATACCGGTCAAACCTATTAATCCGCTTCTAAAATGATGAAACTACAGGTAGCGATATTGGAGGATAGTAGAGCCCTGCTAAAGGAGCTAAAAGAGAACGTCGAAGCTACGGGGCTGGTTGAGGTAGTGGCATGGGCTACAAACTCAGAAGAATTCATAGAGAAGGTAGGTGAAGTAAAACCGGAGGCATTGCTGCTTGACATTGATCTGGGTGGCGACAGCATGAATGGGCTGGATATTGCCAATACATTAAAGTTGCCGGTTCTTTTTGTAAGTGGTAAGACTCGAGATTTTTTTCAGAGCATCGAAGAGTTGAATATCAATTCAGAAATCACCATAGAACACATCAGCAAGCCTATCACACCCGAAAAATTAAAGAAAATATTGCCGAAGTTCATTAATGAGATAAGGGCAATGAACCAAGCGCAATTTGTGTATATCGACTTTGGCGATAGCCGACGGAATAAGATTGCTTTAGATTCTATTGTGTGTTTACATACCGACAAGAAAATGGGTGCAGACTCCAACAATAAACTCATCTACTTTACAGACAGAAAAAAAGAAGTGCTGGTTGATTTTTCGTTTTCGAAAATGGAGCAGCATGGGTTTAGTAAGAATCAGTTTATCACCATCCACAAGTCTTTCCGTGTAAATGCCGACAAGATTTTACGCTATCACACCGCCACTCACGAGGTTGAAGTTGCCGTATTCAAATCGCCCGGCAAAACAGATACTAAGTTCCTACCTGTTTCTGAAAACTACAGAAGTGACGTGTCCAAATTCAAGCGATAAACTGTTTTCATTGCTCCAAAATCCCGTTTCTGTGTTTGGGTAACTGTTGTATTATCCGTCATTAGAGCAAGCCTGTTTTCCGAAAGACATTTGCTATATCAAAATCAAAAAAGCAAATGATTCCTTCAGTCAACTACCATTTATGGGAGCCGTGCAATATGCGCTGCAAATTTTGTTTCGCCACATTTCAGGATGTAAAACAAACCGTCCTACCGAAAGGGCACCTGCCAAAAGAACAGGCTATAGAAGTTGTTCTGCAACTAGCCGAGATCGGCTTCGAGAAAATCACATTTGCCGGTGGAGAGCCTACCCTATGCCCCTGGTTGCCTGAGCTAATTACTACCGCAAAAGAAGCCGGAATGACAACCATGATCGTTACAAACGGTAGCAAGCTTACAGATACATTCCTTGAAGCGAATAAACGAACCCTTGACTGGATAGCTGTAAGTATAGATAGCTTGAATATAGATACCAACTTTTCAACGGGAAGAGCCATTGCAGGTAACACACCGTTGACCCTTGATTACTATCTTTCGCTTGTGGATCGAATAAAACAACATGGTTATGGGTTGAAAATTAACACCGTTGTGAGCAGTAAGAACTATACTGAACAGATGAACGAGATTATTAGGTACTCAAAACCCAAACGTTGGAAGCTCCTCCAGGTATTACCAATCATTGGCCAAAATGACTTAGATATCGTTAACTTTAAAATTTCAGATGAGCAATTCAAGTTGTTTCTAGACAATCATAATGACCTAAAAGACATAACCAATATAGTTCCCGAATCCAATAGCCAGATGAAAGGGTCGTATGCGATGGTTGACCCGGCAGGTAGATTTTATGACAACAGAACAGGTAAGCATAACTACAGCAGGCCGATCTTGGAAATCGGCAGCCGACTTGCAATTCAACAAGTGAATTATGACTTCTCAAAGTTCGTTCAAAGAGGGGGTATATACGACTGGCAAATTAGGAAGAATGTTTCCGATATGAATTTTACGATTTCAGGCGAAGTGGCATCGGGTAAATCGACAGTTGGTAAGGCTCTTGCGGCAAAGTTGGGCTATTCATTCATGTCTATTGGCGAAAAAATCAGGGAGGTTGCAGCGGAAAATGGAATGAGCATTGTTGAATATCAAAAGCTGTGCAGTGAAAATCCACAACTAGATTTAGATTTTGATGCTCGTTTTGCTGAAGACTGCAATAAGAGGAGGCAAACTGTTTTCGACTATCGATTGGGGTTTAAGTTCGTACACGATAGCTTTCATGTATTTCTCAAAATAAGGAATGAAACAGCGAAAATCCGATTACAAAATGCTGACCGACATAACGAAACAGCAGAAACGTTGGAAGAACGAAATGAGCTGTTCCGAAAGCAGTTCCTGACTTGTTATGACATTGACTATTGTGATGAGCGGCATTACGATCTAGTCGTGAATGTAGAAGAGTTTTCTTCTGCTGACGAAATAGTCAATTTTATTATAAATAAATTAAATATACATAGAAGTGAAAATTAAAATTTGCAAAACTGATGTCGTCTATGTTGATATGGATGGAGTACTTGTTCAAAGCGGAGAAACGAAAGATGAATGGACAACATGTAAGCTCCAACAGAAATTTTTTCTAAATAAACCTCCGGTTTCCATGGCTGTAGATGCATTTGAATTGTTATCACAACACTGCAATGTATACATATTATCTACTCCGGTTTGGGACAATATTTATTGCTGGTCAGAAAAAAGAATGTGGGTGGAAAGGCATTTGGGGAGCATAGCTAAAAAGAAACTTATTCTCACCCATAATAAAGCATTGAACAAAGGTATTGTTCTGATTGATGATAGCCTTGATCATGGAGCCGCACAATTTGATGGACATCACATACATTTTGGTACTGTGCGATATCCTACTTGGGCTGAAGTGATTGAAGAATTTGTATTCAAGGATAATAGTGGTTAAACCCGAAGTCAATCTAAGGCCGAGGATCTACATTGATTGCTACAATAAAAGTGTGCAGTATTTATGTCATGGTTGGACTCCATCGGTCACAGTGACTTCATCGTGAGGCACGGCAATGGTTTCAGGTATGATTAATACGTTCAATGAAACTTATACATAAAGCAGTGCGTATCCGGATTTTCAATGGATGAAGAATGGTCTCCATTTGGGGTATGCCTGCGCGGTATGGAGCAAGGACAGCCCGAAGCGTTTGAGCTTCTTTACCTCAACTACGGCAAGTGCAGGGAGGTTTAAGGGATATGTTTAAACCAAGCGGTCCCTGGATGGTGGAGTTAGGCTGGAAAGTTGAACATATTGTTCAGACGCGTTACAACCGACCTTTTCCTCGGGGCTTTGGCCACAGTAGTCTTCATCATTTAAAGGAATCCCGGAATCGCTTATGCTGAATTGTTGACCGTCGTTGGTAATTGGATCGCACGGAATAAATGGCTGCCTAAGGAGGAACACATCAGAATCGCTTACAATCATCTCCAAGCAAATCGAGACCTCTTCACGTAGCTGCATTTTTTCCAACGTCAAGAGTCGATGGCCAGCCCCGACAATTCCAACTTGGAATAAATGAGCTTAGAAAGATGATTAAGTTATTGACCTGGGAAGAATACCTATATCCCCTTGCCTATCCCCTTTTATAACGGTTTATTGGTTCTTTATCACGGATTGCCAGTCATTGCGGGCAGGTACACTGTTGTTGAATCAACCGACCCTCCGAGCAGCCTCAAAATATAGTTGGTATACCCGGTTTTTATGCGTTACTTTGCAGCATAGCGCGAGATAGAGCAGCGGTAGCTCGTCGGGCTCATAACCCGAAGGTCATAGGTTCGATCCCTGTTCTCGCTACACCGCAAAAAGCCAATCATTTATTTGATTGGCTTTTTTGTTTTTTTGTATGTTAGGCTCAGGCGATATTTAGGATCAAGCATTATTTCAGCGATGCGTAATAAAAGTCAGGGTCTGAATCGGGTCTTTTCCCTGTTGCATTTCGTCAAAGCAATTTCTTCACCAACTTGTTGAGCGGTGGAAAGCCGTAGAGCCGAAACGCGGCACTCAGCAAGGCTGGATGCCTTTGTAAGGCCTTTTGAAAGAAGTAGTGGGTGCGAAACTCGCGGTTTAGCGCACGGGCTACGGCATGGTCATACCGCATTAGGTAGCCGGCCGTCGTGTTTCCCAGCTTCAGGCCCTCCAATGCGGTTTGAGCGGCGAGATGCCCGGAAAGCACGGCGTTGCCAATGCCATCCCCCGTGCCGGGGTCTACCAACGAGGCGGCATCCCCCGCCAGCATGAAGCCATCGCCTGAGATGGGCACCTGTGCGGAGCCAAAGGGGAGCGAGTAGCCCTCGAGTTTTCCTAACTGCACGGCTCCGGCGGTTAGGGCCCTTACTTCGGGTAAGGTATTCAGAAAGTCGTAAAACACTTCTTTGAGGTTCAACCGGCGGCGCACCAGTTCCGACGACAGCATGCCTACACCCACATTGGCGCGGCCGTTGGGCAATGGAAAAATCCACAGGTAGCTTGGTATAAGGCGTTTATGGAAAAATACCAGGGTCGTGTAGGGGTCGAGCCCATGCAAGCCATCGAAGTAGGCCCGCACCGAGGCCCCGAGATGATCCCTATCGGATTTGCGGGGTGCCAGGGCGGCAGCAACTGCCGACTTTGCCCCGTCGGCACCAATAAGTAGGCGGGTGGTCATGGTATTGCCGGCCGATGTGGTGATGGAGAACCCGGCAGGCACCCGCGTAGCCGACGTCAAGGCTTCGCCTTGGCGCACTTCACCGGCCCCCAAGTGTAGCAATCTTTGCACGAGAATGTGGTCGAAGTCGGTCCGGGCACAAGTGTAGGCCTCGCGCACCCATTCAAAGGTCAAGACCCGCCCTCCATAATGAAGGGTGGTGCGCTTGGTGAGTAATTTTTTTGGGAATGGTGCAAATGCTGGTCCAAACCCCGCATCGGACGCTGAAAGTATTTTGATGGCCCTGCCCGGCACGGCATCGCCGCAGGTTTTGGGTCGGGGGAAGACCGCGCGGTCTAAAACCAAAACCTTCAAGCCATTGTTGCGCAATCCCATTGCGCACGCCGCACCTGCGGGTCCCGCGCCCGAGATGACTACATCGTATGTTGAAAGTGGTGAACCCAATGCCCCGTAAGTAATCGTGTGGTCAAGGCTGAAGCCGCTACAAACCCATTATACCACCGTATAAAGGTACGAAGGAAAGGTTTCACCCGTATGTTCAACGTGATTTTTTTATGGTATTAAAAATTATGTTTCAAGACCGCTTGTCCGGATGGAAAGGATGTCTAATTTTAAGGCAAATTATACTTCCAACATGAAGCATTCCAACAAGCTGTTTTCCCTTGCCGCGGGAGTAGCAACCGTCATTTTTTCGGGCCTGTTTTCGGGCGTTGAAGCACAGTCAAAGACTACATACGTAGGTGCAAATGGTACCGTTTATGAAAATTATCACGGTAAAGGCGAAATAAGCGAAGCCAACGATGACGGCCGATACGACGTATATTGCTATCAGTGTCGTGCATTCCATAAGTCCTACGATTTCTCCCGCTACCACAATCGCGCAAACGTGCACGGTTGCCACGAAGGCGAAAAATGCAACATGGATGCGCATTGCAAAGATGGTGGTGCTTGTGCTGAAACCATGCATTGCAAGGGTGGCAAATCTTGCCCCGAAACCGCAAATTGCCATCCCGACTATGCCGATTGGCACGAGAGCGGTGCGGGATATGGTGAAGCATGCCACGGCGATGCCTGCCACACCTGCGGCGACCATGCCAATGACCTCTACAACATGGACCATGAGTATGACCACTCGGGTAAAGACTACGTAGTGAAATATCGTGGCAACAAAGTGAAAGTGAAATGTGCTTCCTGCAATGCGAAATGGAAATACTACCACTCTGATTATGATGCAACCAAACATTACATCTACGACAACAACGACCGTGTAATCGTTTCTTATACAGACTAGTATATATAGATTTGAGTTATTTTGAATAGGGCTTGGCGCAAACGTCGAGCCCTATTTGCGTAGTAGGGTGAGGGTTCTGAAATGGGCCCAAAATACCGTTTCGGTTAAAATTTTGGAGCGAACTCGCCGTTCTATCCGGCCGAAATAGAAAGTCCGGCACCTCATGCCGGTTTTTTTGGGCGAAAATTTGCAGTTTTAAAAAAATTATCCCTATCATTGTATGGTTTTTCCGTTAGGAAGGCCGAAAACATTAAAAGTCTCTTATGAAAAGAATGAAATTACTCTTTACACTTGCATTACCCGTGTTGCTTTCCGGTAGCGCTATTGCCCAACACGCTGCGGAAAAATCCACGTCTTCTACAACAATTTCGAGGCTCATCGGTATTGGGGACTGGGTGAACAACGGTGCAACTTTCTATTTCGCAGATTCATCAGTCCTTACCTATACCAGCGGCAGGGGCGGTGATCTTACCCACCAATTGAAATACGACAGCCTCATCAAACTGAGTTACGGTGCAGATTCCATGTACCATAACGATTCTTTGATGGTTCAGTATTTCGATGGCAGCAACAACCTGACGTCTGCGATTTCGCAGACTTGGAACGCGCTCACCGGTTGGTACCCCCAAGCGAAAAACCTGTATTACTATAATACATCAAACTACATTACCAGTTCCATCTTCCAAACTTGGGGTGGCGCTGCTTGGGTACCGGCGTCGCAGAATAGTTACATATACAATGTAGGCACCAACTTGGTCTTCTCCAACCTGTATGCCACTTGGAACAGCCTGACCTCAACATTCAATAGTGCATCAGAGCAGTTGTACTACTATGATGTGAACGGCA
>CAIVHI010000332.1 GCA_903905685.1 uncultured Bacteroidota bacterium
TCCTGTCGATAGACCACTTCATACCGTGGTCTTATACTGTTCACGACCTGAATTGGAACCTCGTCCCGGTCACTAAAAACGTCAATTCATCCAAGAACGACCGGCTACCCAGCATGGCTTATCTTCCCGCCTTTGCGAAATTGCAATATGACTTCGTCCATGTCCTAAACCACAGCGGCAAATTCCGGAACATATTGGAGGACTATTCCACCCTGTTCGGCATGCAGATTGCCGACCTTTGCGCCAGCCCCTATCGCGATTTCGAAACCAGAATCAGGGAAACGATAACCCCAATGGCCCAAATAGCCGCGAATATGGGATTCAAAAAAGACTGGACATATGGCTAGCAATACCTGCCCATTCTGCAACTTGCCTGCGAGCCGGGAAATTATGGCCGAAAGTGAGCATTTTTTTGTGCCAAAGACCTCTATCCTGTTGCCCCGGGACATAGCCTCGTCATTTCCAAACGTCACACACCCGATTACTTCAGCCTCACCGATGAGGAAAAACAAGACTTAACGCGAATCATCGACGTAGTGTGCGATTTGTTGCGCGGCACCCAAGCCATAGACGGTTTCAACATTGGCACGAACGCCGGCAAAGCCGCAGGGCAGACCATCTTCCACACCCACATCCACATCATACCCCGCACCCACGGAGACTTGCCCAATCCCGAAGGTGGAATCCGCAATATGATGCCCAATGGCCGCTACATGTTGGGGCAGCACGTTGAATAAGTCCCATCAAAACACCACCAATTTGCTCACCCAAACACGGTCTTGCAACGTGACGCGGACGAAGTAGGTGGCGGCGGGGAGGTAGGAAAGGTCGAAGTCGAAGCGGTATTGGCTGTCGGTGTGGACGGTGCGCAAAACCATTTCCTTACCGGACAAATCGGTTATTTGGATGGTGGCGCCCGAAATAACGACGTTTTCGGGGAGCTGAACCGTGAAGAAACCGTCGTTGGGATTGGGAAATATCTTCACGTCCATTTGCGGTACGGGTGTCGCGGCAACTCCATTTAAGGAGTCGCACTCGCCCTTGGTATATACGCGTACCACTACGGGGCTGCCTGCGGCACCGCAAATATTGGTAAATTCATAGGTAATGGTGTCTATGCCCGGTGTTACACCTGCAACTACACCTGCGGGCGATACAGTAGCACTTCCGTTGGATGCCGTCCAAAGTCCCCCTACAGGGTTACCATTCAATGCATCGGTACTGCCGATGCAGACTAGGGAACTACCCGAAGTTGTGGGTACAGGCAGGGTATCCACCGTCACCACGTGACTTGCAAATACGGTCCCACATTTCCCGGCAAATGTATACTTTATGGTATCTGTACCCGCTACGAGGCCTGTAACCACCCCGGCGGCAATGCCTGCATTGCCGTTTACCGAAGTCCAAATACCTCCTGCGGCGGTATCGCTAAGGGTGATGGATGCTCCTCGGCACACCGTTGCCCCGCCGGTAATGATTCCCGCAACCGGCAGGCCAACTACAGGCACGGATACGGTGGCGGTAGCAGTAGTACAGCCGTTGTTCAAGCTGTATTCAACCAAAATGGTTCCCGTAGCAGAAGGTGTCAATACCCCGGAATCGCTTATGGTACCACTGCCACTTGCCGTCCAAACTCCACCAGTCACGCTGTCGGATAAAGTCAGGGAGCTTCCGATGCAAATAGAGTCTGCCCCACCTATTGCCGATACGCGGGCATTGGGCTTAGTGTAGACCGCAAATTGCGCTGTATCGGTACCGCAACGGTTGGCAGTTGTATAAATGATGTTTGCCCATCCTACCGATATACCTGTCACTACACCACCGGCTATTGCCGCACTACCTGTACCCAAAGCCCAACTACCGCTGTCGACGGTTTCGGTTAGGGTAATGGTGGCACCCAAACACACCGTATCGCTACCGGAAATAGTGCCGGCTGTAGGTAACGCATCGACAAAGACGACTGCCGAAGTTTCGCCCACCCCACAAAAATTGGTCACGGTATAATATACCGTATCGGTGCCGGAGGCCGACCCATGCACCACTCCGGCGGCAATTGTCGCAGCAGCATTCGCCATCGTCCACACCCCACCCGGGGCGAGATCTGCAAGCGTAATGGATGCTCCGGCACAAACGGTATCAGAGCCTGATATTACCCCTGCCACGGGGAGGGGTAATACTGTAATTGCCAATTTGGATACGGTTGTACCGCAAGTTTGGCTAAGAGAATAATATACAGAGTCGATGCCTGAGACAACACCCGTCACCACCCCGCCGGCAACCGCAGCGTTCAAATTGGTGGCCGACCATTCGCCACCAACGGCAGACGCCGTCAAGGTTGTCGAAGAACCGGCACACACGCTATCTGCACCCGTAATGGTTACCGGGATGGGTGCGGGCAAAATGGTAATGATTTTGGATGCGGCAACCGAGCCGCAGTAATTGGATACCGAATAACGGATAGTATCGATTCCTGAAGTTGTTGCCGTATAACTGCCGGCAGAGCCGGCAAGCAAGGCATTGGTGACCGCCCAAGTTCCACCGGTGCCGGAAACAGACCAAGAACCCAGCGTGCCTTGACAAAGGGAATCGGGACCCGAAAGCGATACCGAAGTAGGCGGTGCCAGCACGATAACCACCTTAGATGCCGTTGCGGTTCCGCAACCATTGGCCACCACGTATTTTACGGTATCCTTACCGGGAGCAACCGCCGTGAGGGTGCTTTCAACCAAAGTGACGTTGCCATTGGTAAGCGACCAAGTGCCGCCGGTTATGGTCTCAGCCAGTGTCCCCGTCATTTCGGTACACATGCTGTCGGTGCCTGTAATGACACCTGCATTGGGTGCGGGAAGCACATAGACAGGTTTGCCTGCGGTATCTATACCGCAGACGTTTACCACCATGTAGTAGATATTCGCCCAGCCAGCCGCCTCACCTGTCACAACGCCGCCGCCAACCGTTGCACCGGCGGTATTGGATGAGTGCCAAGTGCCACCCGTTTGTCCGCCAACATCGCTAAGCGTTAGGTGCGCACCTGTGCAAACACTATCGGCACCTGCCACAGTACCCGCGTTGGGCATGGGGTTCACCACCACATGAATAACGGTATAAGCCGTATCGTTGGCAGCAGTGACGCGCACTTGGAAGGAGTCATTGCCGTAATAACCCGTGGTGGGCTCGTAATACAATCCTGTGGGTGTAAGGCTACTTCCCGAGAAGGTGGCCGAATAGCCGGCAGAGGCAGTGCCATGCATAGGTGCCGCTGTGAGTGCCCA
>CAIVHI010000333.1 GCA_903905685.1 uncultured Bacteroidota bacterium
AGGCCAACTTCCCCGCACGCATATCGTTCAAAGTGTCTTCAAAAATAGACTCCCGCACCATCTTGGATGCCGGCGGTGCCGAACAGCTCATCGGCCGCGGCGACATGTTGATATCGCACGGCAGCGAGCTCCTGCGGCTGCAATGCGCTTTTGTGGATACACCCGAAGTTGAAAAAATTGTTGACTTCATAGGCAACCAGCAAGGCTACCCGGAAGCACACCCACTGCCGGAGCCCGAAATGGACGACGACGACATGGCCGCCAAAAGTTTCGACAAAAAGAACCGAGACAAACTTTTTGAAGACTGTGCACGCGTCGTGATTCAAACCCAATCGGGCTCAACATCCATGCTACAGCGCCGTTTCAACTTAGGCTACAACCGTGCCGGCCGGATTATGGACCAATTGGAAGCCGCTGGAGTTGTTGGTCCGGCATCTGGCAGCAAGCCGAGAGACGTATACTTCCATTCGGAATCTGACTTGGAGGAGTTTTTGGGGACGCTGGAGTAGTAGGCTAGAAGCGCGAACTACCAACCAGCAGTGCGGAGTAAATCCTTGCCCTCAAATTGGGTGCTGTGCCACGAGTATTGACAGCGCAAAAAACGAGCAACTTCCATTTTGCAAGTAACAAGAACGGGAAGTCGTCTCACCCCTTTTCTACCACACGCAGAAAGCAACTGTCCCTTGCCACCTTAGCACTGAAAATTGCCGCTCCCACGTCGTTCAGGTGCAGAGGGTCGGCAAAAAGCTCATATCTGGAACACAAATCCGGCTTAGCCATATCGATATAAGGAATTCCCAACTCTGCGCACATACGTCCCGGCAGAGAAAAAATCGTGGAATCATATAGCTCCCAAAACACGGGAGACTGAATGCACAATAGCTGGAGACCGTGCTGCCGACACAAATCTCTAAAAACAGTTAGCTGCGCCTTCACAGAATCATACCGGTGCGGGAAATACCGAAAATCACCACCATTACGCTGCTCGACCGGAATTGGGACGGCAGAAGAATCCCAAGGATTCTTCTGTTTCAAATATCCATCCCTTTCCCACATTTTTCCGTAATGAAGCGTAATGCAATCGATAAAAACCTTGTAGCGCAGAATAGCATAAAGGGGTATGAAACGTTCTGCAAAATCGTACCCGAAATATCGCACAATGGAATCATTGTCGGGCTGCGCGAAGAATGCAAACCGCGAAAAGTTGTGCTTTTCATTCAAAAAAGTATTTCCCACGAGATCCATCTGCCCGGGTACGAACATCGGGTCAAAATTTAGGATGACCGTCTTCAATTTCGAATTGTACTTCAAATAACTATGTAACATCAAATAAAACAGCGGAATGTCATTATGTCCATTGATGCCCAAATTGAGCAATTTGACCTTCGCCGAATCTTTGAATATTCGCGGAATGTAATGGTCTGCACACCTGGAGCTACCAAAACAGACTATCTCATTATCAGAGTTTTACGCAACAAGCAGTAGGCCGACTTAACGCGTAGCGTAGCCTCAAAACTACCCATGATATCCAGTGCCGTGATAGTGTGGGTGCGGCACATAATACCGATACCAATGGCGGTGCCTGTAGTAGTGTGGGGAATCGATGACTAAACAACTACCCAATTGCACTAATAGGACCAATAACAAAAAGGGTCTGATAAGTTTCTTCAACATGACCAAGCGGTTTAACGAATTTTACTAATGGAAATTTGAACCTACAAAGGCCCTATATGATGTTGATTAACGCAATGGGTCGAATACGCCATCGTCAAAGTGCGGACATTGCACATCCTGACGCGGGTCTTTCTTATGGTTGTACTTACCCCGCACGAATACCGTAAGTTCGGTAGCCGAGGTACCCGAAACACTAGTGGCAAGCCCATTACTGGTAACATCGTAAGACAGGCCGATACCCACATTCTTGATGTCCAATTTCAGCATCGGGATAAACGACGCATCGTTATACCGAACATAGGCACCGAAACTGAATGCAAAATTACTTGGGAACGCGATGGGTGTATTGTGCCAAGTGAGGAAACCGCCAAAAATCTCTTCGTTATACGGACCCATTGTGGTGTAGTTGCCGTGGAAAGTAATGCCCCACTGGCGCCCAATATTCACGTGGAACCCGGTTCCAAACTCCCATTTCAAAGGCAGCTTGACCGAGTTGTCGGGACCATAGAAAATTTCAGTCGGGTGGTTGATGTGATACAAGGCTGCACCGATATAATAATTCGAGATACCCTCCAAATCGAACGAGCCATTGATGCTCAGACCTGTTCCCAAATCATAGTTCTGTATGCTTTTGAATCCCGTGTTTTCGAATGACGGGTTGTTGGGATCGTAGGACCTATTGGTGTACTGAGACGAAAACGTCATCTTACTGGGGTCTACGGATCGGGAGAAATAACCCCCGGTCATGCCCACTGAGATGTAGGTGTTGTGCTCATTCTGCATACACTTGTTGTAGCATATGGCAGGATAAATCTCATTGGTAACGAAATTGATGGACCCGGCTTTATCGCTTGTGATGTCCAGACCGAAACTCATATAGTCACCGGTCTCCCTATCAATCAGGACACGGGTTTCTCCTGCCAGTGCAAATGTGTTATAGCCACCGCCTATCGTAGCCCACTGGCTGCGATAATCGACACCAAGCCTGTAGTCTCCGCTGAATATGCCCGTAAGTCCCGGGGTGCGAAGGGTGGAAATTTCGGAAAACTGCGAAAAATGTATATCCTGCGCCGAAGAGACCAAAGGTCTCCCAATCAGGACGCCTGCACACAACAGAACAAAAATTTTCTTCATAATGGTTTCAACCGTTTTCAAACTTACCTGACTATCGAAATATCACCGTGGTATTTAAACGAAACGTTGTCTACTTCACACTTTACCTCCAGTGTATACAAGAATACGTCCGGCTCCAATACTTGCCCTTGGAATGTACCGTCCCAACCATAGGCCGGCTCATTTGCAGGAATATTTTGCACATCATACATCAC
>CAIVHI010000334.1 GCA_903905685.1 uncultured Bacteroidota bacterium
GGCCTGCGATACAAGCAATTATTGCCTTTTGAAAGCAATACCCGCAAAGTTGCAGGCGGCGACCCTTGGAGGGTGGTGACCGGCGACTTCGTGACCACCGACGACGGTACCGGAATAGTACACACCGCTCCCGCCTTTGGCGCAGATGACTTTAGGATGGGCAAGGTGTACAATTTGGGCATCCTGACTTTGGTGAACAAACAAGGTCGCTTCATAGACAACGTTGGCGAATTCTCCGGCAGGTATGTCAAAGACTACACCAACGACCCCGACTACAAAGACGTAGACGTAGACATTGCCGTAAAACTCAAGTTGAGCGGCCATGCCTTCAAAATAGAAAAATACGAACACTCCTACCCCCACTGCTGGCGCACCGACAAGCCCATCATCTATTATCCACTCGATGCCTGGTTCATCAAAACCACGGCCTTGAAGGAAAGGATGTCGGAACTCAACAAAACAATACGTTGGAAACCTAAAGCCACAGGCGAAGGCCGCTTCGGCAACTGGCTGGAAAACATGGTGGATTGGAACTTGAGCCGCAGTCGTTTTTGGGGCACTCCCCTACCCGTGTGGAGCACCGCCGACAATACCGAGCGGAAGTGCATTGGCAGTATAGACGAATTGATGGAGGAAATAGCCAAGGCCAATGCCGCATTCGGCTTGAACCAAACCATGGATCGTGCCACCTTGGACCTCCACAAACCGTATGTAGACCGCATCGTGCTCGTGTCGGAAAGCGGCGCAAGGATGGAACGTGAGCCCGATTTGATAGATGTTTGGTTCGATAGTGGTGCCATGCCTTATGCGCAACTCCACTATCCATTCGACAAAAGCCCCGAGAAAAACCTCCGGTCCAACTTTCCGGCGGACTTCATAGCCGAGGGTGTTGACCAAACCCGGGGGTGGTTTTATACGCTGCATGCTTTGTCGGTCATGCTATTTGATAGCGTGGCTTACAAAACCGTGGTGAGCAACGGCTTGGTGCTGGACCGCGACGGGAACAAAATGAGCAAACGCGTGGGCAACGTGATAGATCCGTTCTCCACTATAGATAAATATGGTGCCGACGCCACACGCTGGTACCTCATCACCAATGCATCGCCATGGGACAGCCTGCGCTTTGATATTGAAGGCATCAAGGAGGTATCGAGGAAGTTCTTCGGCACCCTCTTCAACACCTACCAGTTCTTCGCGTTGTATGCCAATCTCGACGGTTTCAGCTTTGAAGAAGCCTACATACCGGTGGCAGAACGCCCCGAGATAGATCGTTGGATCATTTCTTCGCTCCATTCATTGGTGCAGAAAGTTACGGCCATGATGGACGATTACGAGCCCACACAAGCCGGCCGTGCCATGGAATACTTTCTCGATGAACAGTTGAGCAATTGGTATGTTCGCCTTTGCCGCCGGCGGTTCTGGAAGGGCGATTACGGCTTCGACAAAATAGCAGCCTATCAAACCCTTTACGAGTGCATAGAAACCCTCACGCTCCTCATGGCCCCCATTGCCCCCTTCTTTGCCGACCACATGTTTGGCAATTTGAACGCGGTGACGGGCAAGAGCAGCAAGACCTCTGTACACTTGGAAGACTTCCCTGTAGCCAATGCCACGGTAATCGACCGGAGTTTGGAAGAACGCATGCAGATGGCGCAAGACGTATCGTCGCTGATTTTGTCGATACGCAAAAAAGTGAACATCAAGGTGCGCCAACCCCTGCAACGATGCATGGTGCCTGTATCGGGCGAGCACATGAAGCAGCAGTTGATGCTGGTGGAAGACCTCATTAAGAATGAAA
>CAIVHI010000335.1 GCA_903905685.1 uncultured Bacteroidota bacterium
ACCCTTGTTTCACTCATTGGCCCTGAGCTATGGACCGCTTCAATCAGATATAGCCAATTATTCTTCATGCTATACGCAATTATGTCAGGCAGCTCATCGTGGGACAATTCGAAAAAGTTAAGCTTTCGCAGCTCTTCTTTTTCTATATGCAACGTTTTATTGGAAGTGTCACCGATATATAAAATATCGCAATCACTTCCGAAACGCGGAAGGAAGTTTTCAATTATTTCCTTCTGTAAAACATTGTGTTCGCCCAGCGACAACTCAAGGGGCTTACCACCCGGCAATGTGACGGGAATCTTTTTTATATCTCGTTTTCTTGCAAGGATATGCGCCAAGCTAGGCTTGTTTGATACGAAATCCGATACATTTTTATCCCAATTCGGAGTTCCATACGAAAGAACCAAAGTCCTAAAATCCGGGTTTAACGTATAACCTCTTGTAGGGTCGTTCGTCGCCGCGCCTGGTTTGCCGCTACTATTCACCACAAGGTTGGCCAATATCAAAAGTTTTAGGTCTTGCCTACGAATATCGTCATAGGATCCTGAAGAAATGTTCTCCCCAAAATGTTTGTTGATGTACTCTATGTCCCTTGTACCCAAGCTTCTCCCTGCTTCATCGCCCTTAGCCGTGCTCCAATTTGTCGTCACGTCTGCTACCGCCAAAAATGCCATAGCCATTCGCTCCAGCCTCCTTTCAGTGAGGTCATTGAAGGGAATTCCGGCAACGCACAAGATATCCAATGCCTGATTTATGATATGGACTATTGCTCTGTCCTTCGTGCTTTTCGTAATGTAAGTCATTAGAATAACGTAAGCGTACTGTTAACTTTTATGTTGTCCCGCAATACCTCATCTCGGGTGTAAAGCTCTTTTGTTTTGCAACATTCCTTCAAGGATAGGGCCAATTGGTAGGCAAGCCACGGTGGTACAGCATTTCCGATTTGGTTATATCGTTGCGTTTCATTGCCCGCAAACTCGTACCAATCGGGAAAACTCTGCAATCGGGCTGCTTCAAGGTGTAACAATCTCCGTCTTCGCCCGTCCTTCAATCTTACCCGCTGCATGTCCCCCGTCGCTCCAGCGAGGTTTCTACAAGTTAGTGTGCGTGCAGGTCTATCCGGATACAGGTCTCTTGGATTTATACAGTCCGATGCCTTCTCATATTTGGCAACATACGCGTCCATTGATTCGGTAAAGAACTTGCTTTCCGGAGGGGTTGTATACATAATATCCCCTATAGCTTCCCCAACAGTTACTTTACGTAGATTTGGTTTTGGAAAATTAAATCTGGATCTGTGACCAACGACAAACAATCGTTCCCTATTCTGAGGTACACCATGGTGGACTGCATTTATTAGTCGATAATCAACGAGGTACCCCAACTTCTGTAGCTCACTAACTATCAAATCAAAATACCATCTGTTTGCATATAGAAGGCCCCTGACATTCTCAAACATGAAAATCTTGGGGTTCAGCTTCCTTACGGCATCGATAAAAATTGGAAATCCGTCACGTGCGTCCTCAAATCCTTTCTGGTATCCACCTACGCTGAACGGTTGGCAAGGAGGCCCCCCAACAACTATCTCGGCGTTGGGATAATCGAAATCTGTATCAAGCTTGATTGTGTGGCAACGTCCCTTCAGGTTTTTCTCATACGTCGCTGCCGCCGCTGCGTCCATCTCAAAGCCAACCGTCCGGTATCCTACAGCCTCAAGCCCCAAAGACAATCCACCACACCCTGCAAACAAATCAAGAATCACTTCCGGCTCGGTAACTTGAGGATGTAGTAGCCTGTTTATTTTTTCGATATATTCACTCATGCCGACTACAACAATTAAGGTTTGTAAAACTACGAAAACAAAGTGTCCATCAAGATTGATGTACCTGCAAAAGTCTGGCTTTGATATCGAACCGGTGCCCCGTCCTCCTAATTGCGCAATTCCAAAGTGTGTTTCCAAAGCCTGATTTCCATTCGCCACCGCTAAAATAGGTACTCGCCGTGTATGCCACCACCGTTTGCCGCCTTCGCGCCAAATGGCCGCACTTGAAGTGGTGGTGAGGTGGGGGGAATGGACCTAAATAGTTAGATTTGCCAATCATGTTGAGGCAGGAACTGAAAAAACAATCTATGACACTGACCGCAAGGCTCTCGATTGATGATATTGAAAAAAAATCATTACCTTGCCAGTCATTTAAGAAATGGTGACGTTTAAGAAATTTGATGAAGATATTCCGATAGCTCAATTCAGGCTCCAAACAAGAGGGAATAAGGAGCAATAATCGAATAATATCGAATACCGTACTAAAATTGATACCAGTGGAAAGCATTGAACTTATCGATTACCGTTGTTTCAATAAATTGAATTTGTCTTTCATGAAGAAGGTAAATTTATTGATTGGTGACAATTCTAGCGGTAAAACCACGATAGTGCGGGCATTAAGTTCGGTACTCAACTCGTTTTTCGCTGGTTATAGTGACGAAAATACCAGGTTTTTTGGTCTTGCAAAGGATGATTTTACGATAGCGCAAACCGGTTCGGGCTTGTCGAATGAAAAACCTATCACAATAAATTTTCGGATATCCGGGATTGACGGGTCGTTGCAATTGCGCTCTATCAAAGGGCGCACGTTGCAAAAGCCGCTTGACAATATATCCAAGTGGGCCGGTGGGATTCAGGAACGGTTATTTCGGGACAACAGCCAAACACAGGCATTGCCGCTGTTTGCCGGGTTTTCAACATGCGATATTCATAGCTCGCGAAAGATTTCAATGGAACCTTTTAAGCAATATTATCACAAACCTTCATTTGGTTACTATGAGTGCCTGCAAGGGGATGGTTTTTTGAATTATTGGACGAAGCGGTTATTGGTGTTGAAAGAAGCTGGGCTTGGTCATCTTGAATTGCTGGGTGTTGGAGAGGCAATTGCGAATGCATTGGGGCCGCAGGGGTGCGATATCATTCACGATATGGATATTCGCCATAACCAAAGTAAGGTTTACTACAAGTTTACCGATGGACGGGTAGTGGATACGGACAATCTATCAGACGGCTATAAGAGACTTGTAAACATCGTTACCGACATTGCGTTCAGGTGTATGCTGCTTAATCAAGGTTACCTCGGAAAGAACGCATGTACACAAACTACGGGAACTGTCTTGATTGACGAAATCGATTTGCATTTACATCCCTCACTTCAAGCCCGGATAATCTCGGGCTTGAGAAGGGCTTTTCCGCAACTCCAATTCATTATCACGACTCATGCGCCTATGGTGATGACCGGGATTCCGCTCAATGAAGAAAGTATCATTTACAAGCTCGACTATTCGAAAGATTCAGGCTATGCCGTAACCCCTATAGCATTGTATGGCCTTGATGCGTCCGCCATCATGCTAATTGCACTACATACCATTCCACGGTCAAGGGATGTTGACGAGCGGCTGAAAACGCTGTTCAATTTTATAGATATGGAGCGCTATGTCGATGCAATAACTGAACTTAGGGTAATGAGGAAACAGTTCGGTGACAACCTTCCGGAGCTGGCCAAGGCGGAAGCGATGTTGAATTTTTTAAGTGGTGATGTAGACCTGCATAGAAGCGGCGAAGAAGATGATTCGGATAAATAAGCAGCGCACGAATGAACCTCAATCTTGGGTGAATTATAAGATTACGCCGGGTGCCTACTATGCTGCGAGCAATGACCTGAGAAATGCACTGCTCGCAGAACAAGGCCACATCTGCGCTTTCTGTATGAGACGCATACCCGTGCCCAAAAGAGACCCAAATGAGGCGGAAACATCAAAAATTGCTCATGTCAAAAGCCGAACCAACCATCAAGATATGCAGTTTGACTTTGACAATATGGTGATTTGCTGCCCTGGGAACATCAATGGTACGGCACATTGCGATAAGTCGCAGGGAAGTGCCGACATAACGCTGCCACTCTTTAATATTCAGTTGCAAAACAGTATCTCGTTTGGGACCTATACCGGCGAAATTAAGTCAGACAATGATACCTGGAAGGCTGAAATGAATGATATACTGGGTTTGAATAATGCAACACTAAAGTATAACAGGATTCAGGCTCTTGAAGGCGTTCGGACATTATTGGAAAAGAAAAAATGGACAAAAGCCGGCCTGCAAATCAAGTTGGAAGAATGGACAAATTTTGACGCTGCCGGCCGATTGAAGCCTTACTGCGGCATTGCAACCTGGTATCTGAAAAAGAAATTAAGGCAAATGAATTAAACTCGAAGCAAAAATAACACGCCGACCATTCGTGCCGATAACCGCACAGCCATTGCCCCGGAAAGGTTATTTTTGCCGCCCACCGATTAACGGCAAATTCAGGATGCGGCAACGGCCAACCCATGGAACCATCGGCATTGATGATTTCAACGATAGAGATTTTTTGGCCCATTCCGCCTTACCGGCTGGCGACGTGATTGCCATTGTGACCCATTACCTGCATAGCCGCCAAATGGCCCAATCCGGATGGTTTGCACCGGCCGCCACCAAGGCCATCGAGGCTATGGCGAAATTCCGTAGGTGGGCTGGGCTTGGAAGTGAGGATTCGCAGGAGGTACTGCGGAGGTTGCTGATGCAAACCGAAAGCGTCCCCTTCCCTACGCCGCATAACTACAAATTCCAGTTCATAGATCTGTTTGCCGGCGTTGGCGGTTTCCGCATGGCCATGCAGCAGTTGGGTGGCAAATGCGTGTTCACGAGTGAGTGGGACAAAGCCGCCCAAAAGACCTATCGTGCCAATTTTGGCGAAGTACCCTTTGGGGACATTACCCAAGAAACGACGAAGCAATATATTCCCGACGGGTTCGATGTGTTGTGTGCAGGCTTCCCTTGTCAGGCGTTTTCCATAGCCGGGCGGCGGGGTGGATTTGAGGATACGCGGGGCACGCTCTTTTTTGAGGTGGCTGAAATCATCAGGCGAAAACAACCTAAGGCGGTTTTCTTGGAAAACGTAAAGGGGTTGCGCAACCATAACGGCGGCAAGACGCTGGAGACCATTCTTAACGTGCTCCGCAACGATTTGGACTACTTCGTGCCCGAACCCCAAATCATGAATGCCAAAGATTTCGGGGTGCCGCAACACCGAGAGCGCATCTACATAGCGGGTTTTAGGAAGGATTTGGGAGTGACGGAATTCAACTATCCAAAGCCGACGGGACAGCAAGTGGCTTTCTCCCAAGTGAAGGAGGAACGGCCTGTACCCACGAAGTATTACCTGTCTACGCAGTATGTGCAGACCCTGCACAACCACAAAGCCCGTCACGAAAGCAAGGGCAACGGTTTCGGTTTTGCCATCATTCCCGACGACGGCATCGCCAATGCCATCGTGGTGGGCGGCATGGGTAGGGAACGCAACCTGGTGATTGACGATAGGATTACCGACTTCACCCCCACCACCCACATCAAAGGCGTCGTCAACCGTGAAGGCATCCGCAAAATGACCCCTCGCGAATGGGCGCGCCTGCAGGGCTTTCCCGACACTTTCGTAATTCCCGTAGCCGATGCATC
>CAIVHI010000336.1 GCA_903905685.1 uncultured Bacteroidota bacterium
CTGCTCCGGGTCGGCGGCCACAATGGCGCAAAGCGGAGTGTGGTCGGCCCTTACCACGTCAATGGTATTGCCGGGTGGAAAGTGCATGTCGCCATTTTCGTCCTTTAAAAGGTCTTTGTCAATAAACCGAGTGTATATCAAGGCATAATCCCACTTCTTCTCGTACCGCTGGTGGTAACGAATATAAACGCAGGCTATCTTGGGGTTGATTCGGCTGAAATACTGGATTACGGGTTCGATGGCATTGGACGCCACAATAACCGTATCCTTCGTATTAAACAGGTCCTTCATTTTTGCGAGTCTGTAGCTGGCCTGTTTCAGGCTGTTCATGTAGTAATCGGTCTCATAGTGACTGTAAGCACCATCTATACCGCCCACAAGTTCATTAAAGTAGACAATCTCATTGGGGTGGTTGGCCAAGCACCACTTGGCGGGCAGCAACAGCCCCAACACCAGCACACCCGCCACTGCATACTTCATGGCCGGCTTGGCCATTTGCTCTATCATGGCTGAGAAGAACAATCCTGCAAGAATGACCATCGGCGGGAAAATGAAGAACAAGTGCCTCCATCCATCGTAAAGGGCAGACTTCTTGTAAATGATGTAGAGCAACGGAAACAGGGCCGCAAAAAACAAAAAGAATACTTGGTTGAAGGAAAATTTCTTGTCTTTCAAAAGGTAAGGCGAACACACGATGCCGAGCAGCACGATTAGCGGCGTGGAGATGAATATCCATTTGGGGATGTAAAACCAAGGTACATTGTCGGAAACGATGTTTTTATCGTTGTAGAGCATACCGATGGGTGTAGAAAAATTCGACATCTCCCCGAGTGCCTTCAATGGATTGCTGATGGGGCTTTGCAAACCGTAGGGCCAAAACACCAGTCCCAAAACATAACCACCTGCCACTACGGCCACACACCGCATGACGAGTTGTTTTACCACTTTGGACCCCAACGGGTAAGTCTTTTTCCAGCTTGTGAAGTAGTATAAGAATACGGCAAAGCCCAAGAATGGAATCAGCAGAATGCCGCCAACGCGGATGCTGATGGCGAATCCGATGGCTACAGCCAGTTTCGCCATATCGGCTCGAGAGGGGTTGGGGAAAGCTTTAAGGAAACGCATGATGTAGTATACCCCCATGAGCATGCCTAATGCAAAGGGCACATCTTTGGGGTTGTTCATACACTCGCCCAGAAAACGTGGCGACAGGAATAGCAGCCAAGCCACAATCAATGCCGCATCCCAATCTTTTACAAACTTTGCCGTTTTCGCGGCAAAGAAAATAATCATGAACCCGAAAAATGCATTGATGAAGTGACGGGTGTCGAAGGGGTCGAACGGGGAGAACTTGTTAACGGTTACGCAAAGCAAATCGTAAAAGCCGCCATAGTAGAAGGCATTGGTGATGCGGCCAAACGGCTCGAAACATGATTGATCTTTGCCAAATGTGGAAAAGTATTGGTATACTTTTTGCCCATAAGTGTTTTGGGTCATCTCATCGCCCGATATCCCGAAATCCTTGCTGGTATATAGCATTACCAAGAGCATGATTATCAGGCTCCCGTAGGTGAGCATCTTGAAATTTGCTTTACCGGCAAAAGTGTTGGTCATAGCCAAATGTTTTAACCTTGTTTCCGAATGGGTTTATATGTGAATTTGGTAACGAATACAATAGACAAAATTTCGAGAAGCATCTTGATCCCGTCGCGTAGCACCCTGATTTTGCTTCCCTCTACAGCGTTCCACTCCAGTGGCATCTCCACAATTTTCACACCGTCCAAATACGCTTTATAAAGTATTTCCACATCATGCGCCCAGCCATAGGTGCGCAGGCTGCCGAAAACCCGCTTGCCTTCGCCGCCCGGATACAGCTTGAATCCACATTGGGTGTCTCGCATCTTGAGTGGCGTTATGACTCGGACAATATAGTTGAAAATGTTGCCCGCAACTTTGCGGTTGCCCTTCTTGGTAATAATGGAATCGGTATGCTCACGGCTACCTATGTAGATGGTATTGGTGGCAGGGCCGCCGTTCCATATCGACATCCAGACCAAAACCTCTTCCGGTGGAGTGGCCATATCGGCATCGAGCGTCAAGATGAAATCGCCGTTGGCTTGCAACACTCCAGCCTTCAATGCACCACCCTTCCCGGTATTTTTTTGGGAGAGGATGGATATGATGCCCCTATTGGAGAGGTAAACGGGATGTTTGCGCAACAAGTCCTCGGTGTTGTCACGGCTACCATCATTCACGATGATGATTTCCAAGCCCGAACGCCACTTGCCAATGAACGACTGCAACCCGCTAAACAACAGTTCCACCCTATCCGACTCGTTGTAGCAGGGCACCACAAGGGTCAGGTTGAATGGAGCCGAGGGATGAGTATCGGTATGGGTGGTTGGCAAAGCAGTCTTGTGGTTTTCGCTCGTAAAAATAACCCGGTAACGCAATCTTTGGCCTCCTAAAATGCCACCGATTCTTCCGTCAATCTAAAATGAAGCCAAATTTAGACAAGTTTTGCATTTTGGGCTATCGGCAACCCAATCTTTTTTGCCCCGCCCACCCGCAAGTAGCCCAGGAATCCGTATTTCATATTTTTGATGTAGGTTTGTCGCAAACAGGTATAATGGATTTAAAAGAACTGGAGAGTGGTGTAAACCCGGATGTGCACTGGTATTATCAGAGCAAGAAAGTACCGCTGGTGGACTATACCCGTAAACTGCTCGAAACCATCGACAACTTGACTATTGTGGATGTTGGCTCCGGTTCCGGCTTTTTTGCTCTGCTGCTGGAACGTGAATTCACGGACCGCATCAAGAAGGTTTACTTGGTGGATATCAACTATACCTCCGAAGAAATTGCAGCAACCCAAGGCAAGAAAGTTGAAAAGACCCTCCGAATTCCCGACCAAATTGAAAAAGGATTGGTGATTATGATGGATGTGCTGGAACACCTCGACGATGACTTAGCCATGCTGAAATCCATCAAAAAAAATGCGGTTGGCAACGATAACCATTTCTTCATAACCGTGCCGGCCTTCCAGTCGTTGTGGAGCGGGCACGACGTTTATTTGGGGCATTATAGACGGTACCGCATCAAAACTTTGAGGGCAGTGCTTGAAAATGCGGCTTACCACACCCAACGTTGTTTTTATTTATATGGCACCCTTTTCCCCGCAGTTTGGATGGTGCGCAAATTGAACAACTTGAAGAAATCGGAAGCCAATTCGAACATGAAACCTTCCGGCGCGCTCGTCAACGGCATTTTGTTGCGTTACAATTCGGCCGAGATGAAGTTGGCGCCGCTCAACAAGATTTGGGGAATCACCTGTGCAGCTAGCGGCAAAATTTAGGCTCCGCCGGTAGTTGAACGGCTTGCGCGGTGTATTTTTGCAAAGATTATACCGCATCTCGTTGTCAATTGGCGGTAGAATTCATGCGACGCAATTACCTTCAAACGGTTATCTCGATTATGGACACATCTACTCTTATCGGCCTATTGGCTTTGGGCTTGGTTGCGGGGCTCATCAGCAGCATTGTGGGCATAGGTGGCGGTATCGTCATTGTGCCTGCTCTGGTGTTTTTGTTTTCCGTAGACCAAAAAACGGCGCAAGGCACCTCGCTGGCCATGTTACTGCCACCCATAGGTGTGTTGGCGGTGATAAATTATCACAAGGCAGGGTTCATCAACTA
>CAIVHI010000337.1 GCA_903905685.1 uncultured Bacteroidota bacterium
AAGCGTATCGACATTGTTGGACGGGATTTGGCAAACGATGAAAACACCATAGAGGAGTTCAAGCAGAAGATGGGCATTGCAGACATGTCTACGCAGTCGCAGATGTTGGTAACGTCCAACTCCGTAACTATGGAGAAACTCGCGGAGAGCGAATTGGAACTTGACGTAATTGGAGCGGTAAGCGACTACCTCCAGAAAGCGGACGACAGGTCCATCATCCTTCCGGCCTCATTGCTCGACAATCAGGGTCTTGCGGACCTCATGACGAGTTACAACAAGATCCAGACGGAGATTGAAAACAGTATGATCGTCAATACTGCCGACAACCCCATCACGAAATCGCTGATTAGGCAGAAAAACGACATCAAACAAAACATTGTTTCATCACTGGCCTCCTCCAAAAGCGAAATGGAGTTGAAAGTGAACAAAATAAAGGCTGAATTGGGCATACTGGGTGGCGATATCAAGGAAGTTCCATCTGTCGAGAAAAAGTATTTGGAATATTCTAGGCAACGTGATATCAAACAGGACCTTTTTGTAACCCTTCTGAAACGCCGCGAAGAGACTGCAATACAGCAGGCATCTACCGTAGCCGACGCAATTGTGATAGACCCGGCCATAACGAGCGGTGGGCCGGTTAAGCCGAATCACAGCCGTATCTTGATGCTGTCCCTAATAACCGGAATATGTATTCCTTTTGCAATAATATTATTGCGTCGCAGCCTCAATATCCGCATTATCAGCAAAATCGATATTGCCAAGGGCTCTGATGTGCCGATTATTGGCGAAATAGGCAATAACAGTACAAAAGAAAACATCGTCATCGGCAAATTCAGTAGGACGCTCATTGCCGAGCAGTTCCGGGCATTGCGCACCAACCTGCAATTCATGCTCACCGAGAGCAACCAGAAGGTCATACTCATCACTTCGAGTATGAGTAATGAGGGTAAGTCGTTCATAGCGGTAAACTTGGCCATGACATTTGCAGTTACTGGAAAAAAGGTGGTCCTGATTGAGTTTGACTTGCGCAGGCCCAGAAGCTCTAAGATGTTGGGGCTGGAGTATGTAAACGGTTATTCCAATTATGTGGTTGGAGGTTGCTCCATAGAGGACATCATCGTGCCATCGGGGGTGAGCGAGAACTTCTTTGTTTTGCCTGCCGGGCCTATTCCACCCAATCCGTCGGAGTTGATTATGTTGGAGAAAACCACGCAGATGTTCAAGTATCTGCGCGAGCATTTCGACTACGTCATCGTGGATACGTCGCCCGTAGGGCTGGTGACCGATGCCCAATTGCTCTACGGCTATTGCGATACGGCCATCTACATCCTTCGCCAAGGACAAACTTACAAGCGACAGCTCAATATTGCCAATGAGCTGTATGAAGGCAAGAAGATGGCTAAACTGGGCTTTGTCATCAACGACGTAGTGGCCAATCGCGGCTTTGCCTACGGTTACGGCTACGAAGAGGGTTACGGTTATGGATATGGCTACGGCTATGGCTATGGCTACGGTTATGGCTACGGCTATGGCTATGGCGCATCTTACAGCGATAGCTACTACGTAGACGAAAACAAACCCGCTTGGAGGCGCCTGTTCTCGAAACGTAAGAAGTAGTATGTCGGCTTTTTTGCTTGGAACCTGTTTTATTGATTGATATTCCGATTGGGATATTCAGTAGCTTTGTCATACTTGTGAATTCCAAAATATTCACGACCTTAGATGTATGGTAAAATCATTGTTGCTCCTATTTTGTAGTTGCCTGATTGCCCAAGCCGGGTATGCCCAAGGTGCAGGGAATTCGACTGCGCAAGTCGATAATTTCATAGGTGTCCAGACCAACAACCTCATCAAGCAGGTATTCAACAGTACTGCGGCTACCAATAACCCGTATCTGCTTACCTATTCTATGGACTGGAGAAAGACGGGCTGGGGTTTCCGGATTGGGGCCGGTTATTCCGGCGGCAGCAATTCGAACATTGCCGGATTTACTACGACTTCCAGCAACTCCGATGTTTTGCAATTTCGTGCAGGAGTGGAACGTGCCTACCAACTTACTGGCAGGTGGTCGGCCGGGGCAGGACTAGACTTGGTTTTCAACAATAACAACAGTTCAGCCTCGTCGTCTACCCAATCTATTTTTGACTCCTCTGCAAGCAACAGCCGAACAATCAATACCACCGTGGGTGGGGGAGCGATGGGGTGGTTGCACTACAATGCCACCAAGCACTTGGTTATAGGCACCGAAGCCAGCTTTTATTACGCACGCGGCACCAAGAGCCAAGTATTGGACCACAATGTTCAGAACGTGAATCCAAGTTCGCCTACAGGTTATAGTTGGGATTGGGTGGAGAACAAACAAAAGTTCGGTGTGAGCTCGAGTACGTTCAGTTCGCCCATCGTGTTTTACCTGATGGTGAAATTTTAGGTTGCCATGCACATGCTACGGCTTTACCCGTATTAAGAAGTCGTCGGAAAAGTGCAGATTGAATCCCCCCTTCCAAGGCTGGTGGTGCCATTCGCCGGCAATTTTCAATACTGCGGTTTCCTTGCCCGATGTTACGGTCACCGGCAGTTCGAAACCGGCTACCACATCGTTGAATTTGTAATGCAGCTCGCCGTTCTTCACATAATATTCGGCTTCGGGAATCTTGGTGGTGCGCAGGTATTGGTTGAAGAAGGCGTGCAAATCCAATCCTGTGGCTGTTGAGATATAGGTTTCCACTTCTTGGGTAGTGGTGGTTTTGTGGTAGTACGTGCTGCTCAAACCCCGTAGCATCTTTCTAAACCGATTGTCGTTTCCGGTCATTTCCCGAATCATGTAAAAGATTGCGGCACCTTTATCATACATGTCCGGGGAGCCTTCATTATTGACGCCGTAAACGCCGATAATGGGCTGCATGTTGAAGATGTTGCGCCATTCTCCCCTGCAATATTCCTTACCCAATGCTGTGCCAAACAGGTATTCGGCAAACAGCGATTCGGAATAGGTGGTGATGCCCTCCTGAATCCAATTGTCGGCTTCATCGCAGGCAGTTACACTGTTGCCAAACCACTCATGGCCACTTTCGTGCACAATAATGTAGTCAAACTTCAAGCCTATACCTGTACCCGTGCGGTCGTCTCCCAAGTAGCCCATTTTGAACTTGTTGCCATAGGCCACGGCACTTTGGTGCTCCATACCCAAGTAGGGTGCCTCCACCAGTTTGTAGCCGTCTTCATAAAAAGGGTAGGGGCCAAGCCAGTGCTCAAACGCCGACATCATTTTGGGTACTATGGCAAATTGTTTGCGTGCCTTTTGCTCATCCTGCCTCAGCACCCAAAAGTCCAAATCCAACGGGCCGTCTTCGCCACGGTATTTCTGGTGCCAGTGCACATAGTCGCCAATGTAGAAAGTGATGTCATAATTGTTGATGGGGTTTCGCACGGCCCAATGCCACGACGATTTTTGGGTGCTTGGGGTTCCAATATGGTCGGTAGTAATGTTGGTCACATCCCCCGGCCGGCCATTGCCTATGGCGGTCAGACCCGTGGAGGCATCAAGGGTATAGGTGAGGTCTACGCCGCTGTCGGGTTCATCCCACTGTTGGTCTTTGCAGGGAAACCAAACGCTGGCTCCAAGGTTTTGGCAACTCACCGCGACCCAGGGTTTTCCATTGTCGTCGGTAGTCCAAGTGAAGCCGCCGTCCCACTGTGGTTTTACTGCGGGTCGGGGTTGTCCGTGGTAATAGGCGGTCAAGCTGCGGGTTTCGCCCACATGCCATTGGGTAAACGGGAGCACCACCCACCACACCTTGCCTTGATTGGCGAAAGCCGTAGCATGGCCATCTATCATTACGCTGTCGAGCATCAACGGTTCTTGCAGGTCTAGCTGTAGGCTGTCGTGGGTTGGGGCGCACACCTGCAAGGTGATGGTGTTGCTGCCATGAATGATTTTGCCGGGGATGTCGAAGTCCACTTTCAGGTCGTAGTGGAGCAGATTCCACCAGTCGCGGCCACGCCCGTTGCCGCCTCTTAGGCTGTCGGCATGGGTGTAGCCCGTTGTGGTCGTAGTGGCCGACAAAAGGCCGACAAGCAGCAATAAGGGATGGGAAATACCTTTCATTTTTGGATATCCAGAAGTTCCACGTCGAAAACCAAAATGGAATTGGCGGGTATCTGCGGGCTCCTGTCTTGACTGCCATAGGCGAGGTCGGAAGGGATGTAGAGCGTGCCCTTACCTCCCTTGCCAAACAACTTCAAGCCTTCGTCCCAGCCCTTGATGACCTGGCCGGTACCCCGCTCGAAGGTGTAGGGTTCCTTGAGCTTGAACATGGGGTCGGTATTGGAGTCGAACACCTTGCCGTTGAGCAGCTTGCCGGTATAATTCACCGTAACGTGTTGCTTGGCGGCGGCGGTTTCGCCCTCGCCGGGCTTGGTCATCACGTAATAGATACCCGATTTGGTGTGCTCGGCATTGATATGCAACTTGGTAAAATATTCGGTAAGGAGCTTTTTGTCTATTTTCCGTTGCTTCTTGGTTTTGGCTGCCTGGTCCTTCTTTTGCTGCTTGTCGGTAAGCACCGACACCAAGCACACATTGTAGGTCACCTCCTTGCCCTCCTTCATGTAGGGCAGCAGTTGATTGCCCGATTTTTTCATGAGGGCGACCGGTATTTTGAAGATAGCGCTATCGCCGGCACGCATGAGCATGAAACCTTCCACGGGGTCGCCCTGAAATTTGGGTTCCGTAATTTGGAAAGGCACGGGCAGGCTGTTGTTCATTTGGCGGGAGTCGAAGATGATGCTGTCTTCCACATGCACATGTATGTGCATCTCTATATGGTCGGAGGGTTTGGGGGTGTGTTTGCCGGTGCCGTGCGATACGATTTTGAAGGCGAGGCCGCTGGGCAGGTATTGGAAACCTTGTGCCAACAGGGAGTCGGCCGATGCGGTAGCGGTACCTGCATTAAGCAGCAACGCAACACCTATGCAGAAAAAAGAATAGAGGAGACGGAGATTCATGGTGACTGACAAATATAGGGAAATAGCGGGCAGGAAGATAGTGTGGCTGTTGATTGCCGCATTTGCGGAGGGTTGCGGTATAGGAAAATAAAGTTGAAATGTTAACTTTGCGCACCTTATTTCGGTAGAGCGGGATGTAGCGCAGCCCGGTAGCGCGCTTCGTTCGGGACGAAGAGGCCGCTGGTTCGAGTCCAGTCATCCCGACAGGTGGAGAGCGGAGAAACAGTGCGCAGAGCGAGTTTCTCCGCTTTTTTTGTTTGGGGTGTTCAAAAGTGTACGGGTTTAGCGGGTGAATCTTCGGGTGCGTTTATGGAAAACTGCTACAATTGGGTCTCTATGAAATGCCGATTTAATTGAAAGTCTTGAAGAATTCCACGCGCGTCTTATGAACCTTCGCCTTTTATGCTTCTGTTCTATCATGCTACTTTGCTGCCGTAGGGCGTATAAGCGAGAATATTATTGGGCAGGCAGCCGAAACGGACAGCCTATCACCGATACCGTATTTTTTTGTCAAAACCGTTTCGAGAAGGGCGACAGCATCATCATTGCCTGTAATACCGGTGGCCGCTTTTCCGATACATTCATTTTCAGCAAATCGGATAAGAGAAAGGGGTTTTATAGTGGAAGACCTGAGTCGAAGGTGGATTTGTGGTTTGAAGGCAGGATGATCAAAGAGCGAAGCAAGACTGTTTTCACTTTTGAGGCCGATACCGTAGTGGAAGTCAATCAAGTCAAATTTTTAGTTTGCAAATATCATTATGACGAAGAACAAACCGAAGATGCCGGGTGTAATTACTATTGGGTAACGGGCATTGGCATGGTTTGTTTTTCCTCAACAGCTTGGGACATCACCTATAGGCTTTTCACCAATGATTCCGAGACGGATAAGGCGATTGCCGGCATTGTTGGTTCGATTCAAAATTGGAAGAAAAAGTTGAAATAAATCCGTTGCGTTCAACGCTCCATGTAGCCTCTTGCTGCAGGCCTAAACGGAAAGAAAAAGGGGTTAATATTGTAACTTATAAATAATTTTGTATATTTTTTGAATCGGTTCGGGTGCCATGAGGCCGTAGTCCTCTATTTCGAATTTTGCGTCTCCCAAGAAAATTGTTGTGGTAGAAGTCGGCATGTCGGTGGCACTCATTTTATACCGATTGCTTAATTCCCTTAAATCAGTAGATTCCAAAAGGCTCGCTATTGTATCGATTTCTTCCTCAGTCAGTGTGTAGGTTGATGGTTCTAATGCAGGCGTAAAGTACGTCTTTTTGCAAAGGCTGAATTTGGTCTTGAAATCAATAATGGCTGAGACAGATGGAAAATCGTCGGACTCAACACCAAATGCACTTAAGTTCATTTCAAGCCGAGTAACCTTGGTGGTTTTTCGATGTGTGGGGCCTGTTTGACAAGAGACGATGAGACCAACGGTTATGAATGATGTAAAAATAATGCCGAATGATATTTTGTTCATCCCGTTATGGTGTGATAGGGTCAAATTTATGAAATTCGAAGCGCACATTTGAAGGCGCATGCGACAACGGCGCGGGCAACCGTCAGGCAATCACGCTTCTGCGCCCGCTTAAGCGAAGCACCCTGTGTTGGCTTAGTTAATTGTGATGTCTATCACTATGCAATTCGACAATAGTCATCTCCTACCGGTTTCAACAAGTCTACCTTTGTCGAAATATTAATGTCGACAATGCATAGTTGTCTTGTAAAATACAATATCCCTTTTCTTTTAGTGTTGGTGGCTTCGTGGAGCGGGGTGATGGCACAACCAACGCCGTGGACACTCGATGCCTGCATTCGGCAGGCATTGAAGGAAAACGTATTGCTGAACGAGCAGGAGACCAACAATGCCGTAAATGCTATCAACTTTACGCTGGCGGGTGCAGCCGCAATACCCAACCTGAGTTTTACGGACGGCCAGACTTTCAACTACGGACGTTATGAAAATCCGGCATCATTCAGCTATTCCAACCGGGGCATCGGTGCCAATACCGCCGCATTGGCATCAACCATGACGCTCTACAACGGGGGCAGAATCAAAAAGGGCATCCGACAGGCCGACATCAACATCAAGACCGGCAACCTCGATATCGAAAAAGCCAAGAACGACCTGACCTTGAGTGTGGTAGCTGCCTTTGTGCAGGTACTCTACTCTTACGAAGCCATCGAGATAGCCCAAACCGTTGTGGCCGCCGACACCGAGCACTTGAACTATACTGCCAAGTATGTGCGTGCCGGCAGCCTGCCCCAAAGCAACCTCTACCTGATACAGGCCCAACTAGCCACCGACCGCGCGGCTGTTGTGGCTGCCGAAAACCAGTTGATGCTGGCCAAACTGGCCTTGCTGCAACTCATGGAGATTCCCGAGACTGCAGATTTTGATGTGCAGCGGCCAAGCGATGCGGTCTCGGTGCCCGACATCGGCAAAGATTCGCACGACATCTTCGAAATCGCAAAGGCGTTCCTTCCCGAAATCAAAAGTGCTGCCCTCAAGACCGAGGCTGCATCATTGGGGTTGGACATTGCCCGAACCGAGCACCTGCCCAAGCTTACTTTGGGTGGCACATTAGGCACCAATTATTCATCGCTCGACTACCTGTACGGCTACCGATACAGCACCTTGAACCAGCAGATAGGCTACCTGCAATCCAATCCCACAGATGCCGTTTACGGCCCTGTAACCAATGTGGTGGAAACTGCAAACAGCTATTCCCCGCTTCGGCAAATGGGCGACAACCTGAATTTGGGGATGTCACTCAACTTAACGGTTCCCATCTTTAACAACCTGCAATATAGGAGCGATGTGAAGCGGGCAGAGGTAGCCCTTCAAGTGGCCAAGTGGGTTGAAAAAGACATCAGCAACCAGTTGCGCAAAGCCATTGAGTTGGCCTATACCGACCGCTTGGCCGCCGCCAAAAATCTGGTTGCCGCCCGCGAACAGCTGGCTGCGGAGACCAAGAGCTTCCACGACATGGAAATCAAATTCAAGGCGGGGATAGAGAATGCCACCAACTTCTTTGTAGAGCAAAGCAACTATAACAAATCGGTCGCGTCGCTATCGTCGGCCAAGTATGAGTATATCTACAAAACCAAAATCATCAATTTCTATTTGGGAAACAGCATCAACCCATGAAAAAACGCATCATTATAGGGTCAATCCTGCTCGCGGCCGCTGCCGTCGGGGTGTTTTACTACCTAAGGAGCAAACAATATCATCCGCCGGTTTGGAAAACGGCTGTGGTAGACTCCGGCAGCATTTCGGTGAACGTCACTGCTACCGGAGCCATCAATCCGGTGGTGACTGTACAGGTGGGTGCACAGGTGTCGGGGATAGTATCCAAGATTCTGGTCGACTTCGACTCCGTGGTCAAAAAGGGTCAGGTGATAGCGGTGCTGGATACGGTCTTGCAATATGCATCGGTAAAAGATGCCGAGGCTGCGGTCGCTAAAGCGAAGGCACAGGTGTTGCTCACCCAGCAGCAATTCATTAGGGCAGATACGCTGCTGAAGCAAAATGTGGCCTCGAAGGCCGACTATGATTTGGCATTCGCCAACTACACCTCTGCCAAGGCCGACCTCCTTGCGGCCAACGCCAACTACGGCCATGAGCGCATCAACTTAGGGTATGCCACCATCTATGCCCCAATAACGGGTACGGTCATATCGAGGAATGTAGACATCGGCCAGACCGTCATTTCCAGTTTCAATTCGCCCACCCTTTTCACCATTGCCAAAGACCTCACCCAAATGCAGGTGCTTACCGATGTGGACGAAGCAGACATAGGCCAAATACGGGTGGGGCAAACGGCTGAGTTTACGGTAGATGCCTACCCTTACGAAAAATTCAGGGGTGACGTGGCGCAAATCAGGCTGCAACCCACCATGGTGCAGAATGTAAACAACTACATCGTGGTCATCAATGTAGCCAATCCGGACTTGAAACTACTCCCCGGACTCACAGCCACCACCACCATAAAGACGCAACAGCACGATGGCGTAATGAAAGCCTCGGTGAATGCCATCCACTTCTCTCCGCCTGCCGACTTTGTAGCTCATAGCGACATGGACGATACGCTACTGACGGCACTATCGGCCAAACGGGTGGCGCCCAACGAAATACCCAAGCCGGGCAGTAGTTGTTTTGTGTGGGTGGTACATGGCGGCACACCCGTGCCCCACCGCGTCACTACAGGAATGTTTGATGGAACGTATATAGAACTTGCAGGCAACATCAAGCCGGGCGACAGTGTGATAACGGGAGTGGCCACGTCGGCCGCCGCCGCATCGCCTACCGCGAATAATCCATTTATGCCCCAAATGCACCCGGCAACACCCAAAAAATAAGTCATGGAAAAAGGTCAACCCCTCATTGCCGTCAAGAACCTGACCAAGACCTACCAGATGGGCGACATGGTGGTGCACGCCTTGCGCGAAACAACCGTGGAAATAGCGTCGGGCGACTTCGTGGCCATCATGGGGCCCAGCGGCTCGGGCAAATCAACCTTCATGAACATCCTCGGCTGCCTCGATTATCCCACGAGCGGCGATTACTTTTTGGACGGCGTAGACGTATTCAAATTGAACAAGGACGAGCTTGCCGTGTTGAGGAACCGCAAAATCGGCTTCATTTTTCAGTCATTCAATATTCTAGCCCGTACATCGGCCATCGAAAACGTGGAACTGCCGATGCTCTACAACAGCGCCGTCTCGGCAACCGACAGTCGCGCGAGGGCACTTGCAGCACTCACATCGGTGGGCCTGGGCGAGCGGGCCGACCACATGCCCAACCAACTGTCGGGCGGACAGCAGCAGCGGGTTGCCATTGCCCGGAGTTTGGTGAACAACCCGGTAGTCATCATGGCCGACGAGCCCACCGGCAACCTTGATACGCGCTCCAGCTACGAAATCATGGAGATATTCCAAGGCCTGAACGATAAAGGCATCACGATTGTCATGGTGACCCATGAGCCCGACATAGCCATGTTTGCCACCAAGAATATTCTATTCCGCGATGGCCACATTCAAAGCTGCAAAGACGTGGTAGACCGCAAATTCGCAGTTGATGAACTGCCCAAACTCCCCGCACAAAACCCCGACGACATCCTGACATGAGAATCGCCAACCTACTCAAAATAGCCTACCGGTCGCTGGCAAAGAACAAGTTGCGGGTGCTGCTCACCATGTTGGGCATCATCATAGGTGTGGCATCCGTCATTGCGATGCTGGCCATTGGCGAGGGCTCCAAGGAAAACATACAGGCATCCATGGCCGGGCTGGGCACCAACTCCGTCATGATTTATCCCGGCTCGGTGAATCAAGGCGGGGTGCGCATGGGGGCCGGCTCCTACTCCACCCTTACGGTAGCCGATGTGGAAGCCATCATGTCGAAATGCGAATTCACCACGGATGTGTCACCGGTAGTGTCCAAGTCGTCGCAGGTGATAGCCGGCAACCAAAATTGGCACACCATGACGGTGGGTGCATGGGGCAACTATTTTTCTATTCGCGCCCTCAATATTGCCAAGGGCAACTTCTTCTCCCAAACCGACGAACGCACAGCCGCCAAAGTGTGCGTCATAGGCCAAACAGTGTCCACGAATCTTTTTGGGGAAAACACCAATCCGGTCGGCATGTATATCCGCATCAACAGCATTCCGTTCCGCATCATCGGACTGCTGGAGGTGAAGGGGCAAAACACCTTTGGGCAAGATCAGGACGACATCATCATTGCACCCTTTTCCACGGTCATGAAGCGCATGTTGTCCACCCTCTACCTCAATTCCATCCTCGCCTCGGCCACCGGCCCCGACGATATGGACAAGGCTAAGGAAAGCATCACAGCCATCATGCGCATGCAGCACAAGCTTACTCCCGTAGATCAAGACGACTTCACCGTCCGCTCCCAGGCCGACATCGCCAACATCTTCGGCTCCATATCCAAGGTGTTGTCTATCCTGCTGGCCAGCATAGCGGGCATATCGTTATTGGTGGGCGGCATCGGCATCATGAACATCATGCTGGTATCCGTTACCGAGCGCACAAGGGAAATCGGCATCCGCATGGCCGTGGGCGCGAACGGTACCGACGTGCTGCTGCAGTTCATGATAGAATCGGTGTTCATCAGCTTCATAGGCGGCACCATAGGCATCGTGCTCGGCATTGGGGCATCAGAGGCAGTAGCCCTATTGGGCGGTTGGCCGGTCGTCATCACCATCCAATCCATCGTCATCTCCTTCCTGTTCTCCACTGCCATCGGTGTCTTCTTCGGCTGGTATCCCGCCCACAAAGCCGCGAATCTGAACCCTATTGATGCGTTAAGGTATGAGTGACGGCGGTGTACTGCGTGGGAGGGTTTTGAGAAACAGCCGTGAGAAACAGCCACGAGAAACAGAAAGAGTTCCCGAAAATGAGCGGGCGTGTTACATCCCCAGTTTGGAAATCGTAAATGTCTGGGCCGCATTGCCGTTGCCGGCTACCACAACCAAGTACAAGCCGTTAGCGTACAATGAAATATCCATCGTGTTGGCTGGAGCATCAAATTTGCCCGGCATTCGGCGTCCCAAGGCATCATAAACATCAACCATGATGCCGCGGGGCGCATTCTTGAAATGAATGACTCCGGAGGTTGGATTGGGATATACGGAAATCGGTGGGTTGGT
>CAIVHI010000338.1 GCA_903905685.1 uncultured Bacteroidota bacterium
ACAGGAAATTCTACTCAAATGCAATACCCTTGCAATGGAAAAAGCGGAACTTTAATCTAATTCGTTGCAGTGCCCAATCAATAACACATAACAGAAAATCCACTCGGTATAGAGTGGATTTTTTTGTTTAGTCTCAGCAATTAAGAGTAATAGTTAGCAACTATTAACATCTTAAAGCATTTTGTGCCCGGAACAGGAATCGAACCTGCACTACCTTGCGATAACCAGATTTTGAGTCTAGCGCGTCTACCAATTCCGCCATCCGGGCATTAATTGGGGTAGTCCGTTTTTCTAACGGGCTGCAAACTTACCGATTCTTTCCTTAATCCGCAACAAATATTTCTTCCGAAAGTGAAAATCTTTTATCCGCAACAACAACTCGGTATCGCCCGTAATGGGACTGTAGCTTTGGGTCAGCTTATCGGTCGCTTGGTCTATATCGGCTTCGAGGTCGTTGAGGGCGGCTTCGGCATGTCGTAGGGCGGCGGCATCACCGGGGGCGAGGTCGTCTATTAGCTCGTTCACGTCCATCACTTCCATCAGGAAGGCGGGTGGCAGGCTGTATTTTTCTTCATCCTCCAATAGTCCGTTCAGCTTCAGGATGTGGGCGGTGAGTGCCATTTTGCTGCGCAAGGTCTTAAAGCCCTCGTTCACCAGCGCGGTTTTCTGCAATGCATCTTCCGACTCGGCCGCAGAGCCCGCCGCATAGCGGTCGGGGTGGTGCAGGCGAGTCAAATCGAAGTATTTCTTCTTAATAATGTCGAGGTCGGGGTGGAACGACACAGGCACGTCATACAACTCAAAGTAGTTCGTCATGGGAATTGAGGGCGGCTGACCCTATATTTGTGCAAAATTACGGAAGAGATGCCCAGTATTGGACTTATCAGGGAACGAAAGGTGCCGCAGGACGAGCGGGTTGCATTTACACCCAAACAATGTCGACAAATCCTCGAAAAATATCCCGAAGTGAGCTTTCTGGTGGAGCCTTCCAACAACCGGTGCTACAAAGACGACGAATACCGGACCGAAGGCATTACCGTGGCCGACGACCTTTCGCAATGCGACATCCTCATTGGAGTGAAAGAGGTGCCCGTTGACCACCTGATGCCCGGCAAGACCTACCTGTTCTTCTCGCATACCAAAAAGAAGCAAGCCCACAATAAAAAGCTCATGCAGGCACTGCTGGCCAAGCACATACGCATGGTAGACTATGAATGCCTCACTCACCGCGACGAGCAGCGCATCCTCGGTTTCGGATTCTATGCCGGCATTGTAGGTGCCCACAACGGCTTGCTGACCTTTGGCAAAAAAACTTGCACTTTCAACGTGGCCGCAGCACACCTGCAACCCAGCTATGCCGATTTGGTAAACTCCTACGGCGCAGTGAAAATACCCAACATCAAGATAGCTGTTACCGGCTCGGGCCGGGTGGCTTCGGGTGTGCTCGACTTGTTGTCGCAACTCGATATAGAGGCCGTGGAACCTGCCGACTACCTCACCCACCAGTTCGACTACCCGGTTTTCACCCACCTCAAAGGAGACGAGCTTTATGCCCGCCGCGACAACGGCATGTTCTACAGGTCAGACTTCCACGCCAATCCCGAAGCCTATAAATGCCTGTTCAGTTCCTATGTCATGCAGACCGATATACTCATGAACGGCATTTATTGGGATGCCAAAATTGCGCGGCTGTTCGAGAAGGAAGACATCCGCCGCTCCGATTGGCGCATCAGCGTCATTGCCGACATCACTTGCGACATCGGCGGTTCAGTACCTATCAATGTAGATGCCACTACCATTGAAGACCCCGTTTATGGTATCGACAGAGCCACTTTTGCCGTAACCCCACCCTACCTCAACACCCCCGACACGATAGACGTCATGGCAGTAGACAACCTGCCCAACGAGTTGCCCCGCGATGCATCGGGTTACTTTGGTGCGCATATGGAAAAGTTCGTATTGCCCGAGCTGCTGAAGCCCGATAGCGACATCATCAACCGTGCCACCATTTGCCGGGACGGGCACCTCACCAAAAAATTCGAATACCTCACCGACTATGCCTTATAAGGCATTGTTGACAGGCTACAGCAAATCGGGGCGGTATTCAAAGTGCATGGTGTCGTAGTGATACCACTTACCGCCCCAAATGAAGCCGTTTTTCTCAAAGATGTCCACTATCGTTTGAGGTATCCTGTTGCGGTAGCCCAAGTTGGCATCCTCATCAGTACACTTGCAGTCCCACTGCCAGTAAGCCGACCACTTCACATTCAGGTCTATGGTAGTGCCAAAGCTGTGCGCGCTTTGGCGGTTGGTGCCATTAATATTGCGCCAGCAAAACGTACCGCCTATGTCGGTAAGGTAGGGCTTGAGTTCGGGGTGGCGGTCCAGCTCGCGAGATATGGCGCGAATTTTTTTGTCGACGCCGTTTACTTTGGTCACCAATATTTTCTGACCTACCAGCTTTGGACACCACACCACCTCGGTCAAATTCTTACGGACAGCCGCCTGGTCTTTGCCATACATTTTATAGAAAAACGGCTCATAGCGAATGCGGCCGGGGTCGGCCCCTTTTGCGGGGTTCGCCTTCAAAATGCCTTTGGGGTACTTTTGTGAGAATTGGTCAGCCAGGCATGGGTTGTCCACCGCGTCGGCAAAGGTGGCATGCCGTTCGGCAACCTCGTAGGGCATACGGGTAGAGTCTTTCCAAATGATGCAGTTGCGACTGTAGCCTATTATAAAATCGGGGTAGCACTGCATGAGCTTGGCCCCCACGGCCACCACGGAGTGGTGCGCCAATTGGGCCTGCCGGCCGGCTTTCTTATGCGGGCTTGCCCGTAAAGTCGCCGCAATCAACATGATGCACAACGCTACCCCAAACCTCAATGTTCCAGACTTTTTATGAGCTCCACGTTTTTCTTTTCGGCTTCCGAAAGCACATGGTTCACATCGGTGGTGGTGGGCTTGTACCAAGGTTGTTTGGCAAAGTAGTTGTTGAGCTCTTGCGATTTGAAGATGTAGCCGTGGCGTGCGAAAATCTCGTTGCGCATAAAGCGCAATTCATCTTTCGATTTACCTTTCAGTTCCACCGCCGTCAGCACGCGTCCACCGGCGGTGGACGGTGAAGCTGGAGTATTGGGTGCCTCGGTGGGCACTGTTGGCTTGGGCGCAGGTGGAGCGGGTGTTGCAACCGGCTTAGGCGCATCGGTTGCCGACTTCTTGGGTGTGACTGCGGCTACGGCTTTACCTTCGGCAGGAGGTGGAGTAGGGGTAACCTTCAAGGGTTCGCGTTGTTGCGCGGGTGCGGCCATAGTAGGAGTGGACACCGCCTTAGGCGTATCGATTTTGAGTTTTGCAGCGGTGTCGGGCAGTGGAGCGACCGGGACCACGTGATCGCTAAAACTGTCAACCTTGGCAACCGGTGCGGCGGGAGGGGCGGAGTTGTTGTAGGCGCGAATGCCATAAACACCTATGCCTATAATGATTATGGCTACCACCGCAATAGGCAACATGCGCACCATGGGAGCCGCCTTTGGTTCGGCCTTGCGCTCGGGCTCGGGTTTGTAATACTCGGGCACCTTGCTTTCATCGGCTACATCCACTTGGTTATAGCCCTTTTCATAAGATTCGTAGTGCCCGCGCTTGGTAGACATGGGTGGTGCCCAAATGCCGTTGCCGCTATTACTGCGCCCGCGCTCGTAGCACTTTTCGCAGAAGAAGGTGTGTTCCAACTCATCGGCATCCATACTTTCATTCTGCTTGGTCTTGTAGCCCCGCTTGTAGTCCTCCAAATGCGCTACTTGCGGCACATATTTAGGGTAGTAGCTAAAGCCCTTTTCGTAGCACTTTTGGCACATTTATGCAATGTTTTTTATCATGAAAGCAAAAATACCGCAAATTATATTCAATAATTCTTACCGGAATTTCCCTTTTAACGATAAAGTTAGATTTTTTGCGGTTACCGGCAAAAATAGTGCCGTTATTACATTTCAGCTATTCAAATGCCTTTGTTCATCTACGCGTTTGACCTCGATTTCAGACGTTTGAATTAATAAATCTTTATTTTCGGGCAATTAACCCAAAGGTCACCCGCTATCCTTAATTTTAACTGCCGTAAGCGTGCAAAGCGGCAAAAATTGGAAGATGAACAGCGATAAAGTCAAAGAAGTGGTCGTGGCCCAAATAGCCGCACTCAATGAGTTGTGTCGAGGTGTATCACCCGGATTCGATGTAGAGTCCGTGCACCAATTTCGGGTTTCCTTCAAGTATTTGCGGTCGTTTCTACGACTCATCAGGATGCACAATGAAGACAAGGGCCTGCGCCTACCGGAGGGCTACAAAAAGCTGTACCGGGCGGCAGGCTTGGTGAGGGACGCCCAATTGGAATCGGCACACGTGCTTCAAAATGAACCCGACCTCCAAAATTACCATGCCTTGGTTGCCGAGCGACTGGAATTGGGGAAAAAGGAATGGGACCGCAATTTTTCGACCACCATGCTTGCAAAATTCCATAAGCAAGCCGTGAATTGGAAAGCATTCGACCTGCCCGAGGGGGTGCTGGCCAATTTCATCCGCCACAGGTTCGATTCCATGCAAACGCAAATGGACAGCCGCCACCCGGACGACGAAAACTTGCATTTGGTGCGCAAAGATGCCAAAGACATTATCAACACCACCCTACTTGCCGAGGATGAAAGCCCCGAGGACATGCGCACCGTCCGTCACGACATTCCGCTCAACGAGCTCTCCAAGATGGCAGACGAGATAGGCGAGTACAACAACGAACGGAACCGCCTCCAAAACCTCTCGGGCTTCGAAGCCCCCTCGGGGCGCGAGCGCAAGCGCGTGCAGGCCATCAAAAAAGAAACCGGCACGCGGGTCAAAAAACACAAGAAAGGCTTGGTAGAGGCTATCAGGGATTTGCTCCTCAAGACCCACAAAAAATAATCGGCTCCATTAACGACATGCATTAAAGCGGAACGCACCCCAAATCGGGGTGCGTTCCGCTTTAACGTCCAGAGAGGAGTCCAATACTACTTCCTCACCGTAAACCGAACATAAGCGTTCTGGCCTTCGCCGCTCAGGTGCATCACATAAATGCCTTCGGCAAGTTCGCCAAAGTTGAAGTTTGCAGAAAGATTGCTCCCATGCAACGGCAGGTTGCCCGAGGTGAGCGACTGCCCCACCATGTTCAACAATTCGTAAGAGATTGAAGTTGCGCCAACGGCATCGAAACTGCCGGAGAGCGTAAACGTACCCGTGTTCGGATTCGGGAAGAGGTCTACATCATGGAACTGTGACGCCACTTGGGCCACCGCAGATACGAAACGGACATTGATGGTGTTGCTGAACGGATTGTTGGGGAATGCACACCAAGCCGGGGTGAACACCTGCACCTTTACGCGCACCGGCGTGGTGACACTGGGAATCGTGAACAGGTAGGAGTTGGCACCCGGTACCAAGGTATCGTCTACATACCACTGGTACACCGATATGGAACCCGGATAAACCGCATAGGCCATAAAACTCACGCTGGCACCGGGAGTAACGATGCTGTCGGGCAGCGCGGTTATGTAGGCAACGGGCGTACTGTCTATTATGTGTAGCGCCAACCTATTGCTGGTGTCGTGCAACGGGAAGGCACACGCTTGGTCGGTACCGATGACGCAATATATGGTCTCCCCGGTATAGAGATATGACGACGAATAGAAGCTTGCCGTAGCGCCAACGATAGGGGTATCGGGCGTGCCCGTAAACCATTGATAGGTTGGCGATATGCCACCATTAACCGCATAAGTGGAGAACGAAATATTGGTGCCGCGGCAAACGGTGTCGCCAGGTGTGGCCGTGATACTGAACGTTACGGGAACATCATTGGCGAGTGCGACATTAAACGTAACCGAGGCCGAAGGACAACCTGCATACGTATCGGTGAAGGTATACACCCCTATGGCAGTACCGGCGGTATCCTGACGGACCGGGTTTTGAAGCGTGGAGGTAAACCCACCCGGACCTGCCCATTGGTAGCTAAGAGGACTGTAGCCGCTGCCGGGATTGCCATACAGCGATACCGGATAATTGAGGCAGGCCGTGGTACCGAGTGAAACCGTGGGCGTGGGAGGAACAACAGAATCCACCGTTACCAGTTCAGAATCGACCACATTCGGACAACCATTGTGGGTGAGGGTGACGTGATACATACCGCTGTCGGCCATGGTGATGGCAACTACGCTGGGGTTGTAAATGGCGGAGGTGAAACCGTTGGGGCCTGTCCAACCATAAGTGGCAATGGTATAACTTGCCGTAACCGACAGGTTCTCCGTTTGTCCCAAGCAAATGGGCGACGTCGCTTTCGTGGTGGGCGCAGCCAGCGATGGTACGATATGGATATCATAATAGTCATCGGGCGAAATCACTGTAGGCGCACTCGAAATGATGCGAATACGATACCCGGTTCCGGAGAGGCCCGCAGGAATGGTGCAGGCTATGGTTCCCGATAGTGTGCTGCTCAGCCAAGTGCCGATAATGCCACTTGTAGTAAGTGCCGGGAAGGTTCCTGTATTATCGGATATCTGCACCTTGAGGGTTGTAGCAGTAATCGTATTGGCCGTGTAAGACACATTCAAAGTGCCACCTGCGCATACCAAGGTGTCGGTAAACGGCTGGGTAATCATGACGAGCGAGTCGGCAGTGAATTGGGTGATGAATGCATCAGACGCTCCACCGCCAAAAGCAGGTTGCTGAACCGTGGCTGAGGAGGAAACACCCCCTGCCGTATACAGACCGCCACTACTGTTGGTAGACCCGGCGAACGTGAGGAGGTTGTTGGCGTCTATCGTCAAGCCGTAGGCGTAATCGTTGAAGGTTCCTCCAAAATAGCTGCTCCAGTAATTGCGGCCGAGGGGGTCGAACTTACCCAGCATACCGTCAAAACTACCTGCGTTGGCCGCCTGCAATGCAGTGCCGGTAACGATGCCCGTAGTACTTAACGTGTAGCCCGACACGGCGAAGTTGTTCATATTGTCTACTGCTATGCCGGTACCGTAATCGCTTTGGTCGCCACCAAAATAGGTAGCCCATTGAATTACACCCGCATTGGTGAACTTGGCAATATAGGCATCCTGAACACCGCCAAATGTGGTCTTGTAGGCATTTGCAGTAGCCACTCCCAAGGTGCTTGTCGTATTGCCAACAACACCAATGTTGTCTGAACCGTCTACCGTAATTGCAGTGCCCTGCTCAACGCCGGGACCACCAAAGTAGGTGCCCCAGTTGATGGCACCCAAAGAACTGAATTGCGCAACGAAGGCATCAGACGTACCACTGAGTGTGGATTGATAGGCACCCAACGTGGCTATAGCCGCACTACTGTTGGTTTGGCCCGTAATATTGAGGTTCAATGCCGCATCGCACTTGATACTGATGACGTCGTCTTGCGCCGAACCGCCATAATAAGAGGCAAAAGTGATGGTACCGGTAGTGGTGAATTTGGCAAAGAAGCCATCCGTAGGGCCGCTTAGTGCAAACTGATATGCCCCTGCGGTAGCCATCCCGGTGCTGGCCGTTTGACCGCCAATATAAATTGCCCCGCCTGCGTCCGTAGTTACCGCATTGGCATAATCGTCGCTGGTGCCACCATAGTAGGTAGACCATTGGCGCACCCCATTGCTCGCAAAAGACACCAAGAAGCCATCGTATCCGGCCGTATAAGTATTTTGGAATACCCCTGCCGTGCCCAAACCCGTACTATTGGTATAGCCTGAAAGATAGATGTTGCCCGTGCTGCCTACGGTAATGCCGGTTCCGCGATCATCGCCCGCACCACCAAAATAGGTAGCCCAAGACATGACGCCGGCGGAGCTATATGCAGCAATAAAGGCATCGTAGGTGCCTCCGCCAAAGGTGTTGAATGGCAGACCCACGCCAGATGCAATACCCGCCGTGCTGGAGGTATAACCGCCTACATAAATCAACCCGGTGCCGCCGTAGGACGTGATGGAAGTAGCAATGTCGTCGCCGGCGCCGCCATAGTAGGTGCTCCACGACAAATACGGGTCTATGGTAAGGGTGCCCTCATAAGAACCGGTATTGAACGTCAGGGTGTTGCCGTTCAATATGAATTGGGACGCAACCGGCAGGCCGGTCTCCTTTACAAAGGCATAGGGCTTCATTTCCTGCACCGTGCCCATGGGGGTAACGGCTTCCACGCCGCCATTAGCGGTAATTGCCAACGTCTTGGCCCCGTCATAGCGTAGTTGGATGTCGCTGGGATTGCCGCCTGGGCGCACTACGAAATCGTATTCCACTTTCTCGTCCCTGATATAAACGACCCAATCAATATTGGGGTAAACATCTTTATAGGTTACTTTGTTGAAGGCATGGGCGGTGAAGCCTTCTTTGCCGGCGAAGTAGTAGTTTTCGTAGAAGCTTTGGGGCTCGGCACTTTCTGCAACGGCGTGGGGATTGGCACCCACCAAGACCACATCCATGAGGTAGCCTGAAAGGCCGATGCCACGCGTGCCGTCGGTTTCGTTTTTGCGGAACTGGTAAACCAATTGGCCGCTACCCAAGTACATACTCATGCCGGGAGTGGACAATTTGTATTGGATATCCTTACGGGTATGGAGGCCGGCATCGCGCACCTGGCCTTTGTTTTCCACAAAACATACCGGCTTGCGGAAGCCCGCAGCGGCAGAAGACGCAGAAAGGTCGCGGGCAGACAGGTGGGAGGCAGCCAAACACCCCACAATCGCCAACAACCCCTTAGTACCTTTAAAATACATATGCTAATTATTTACTAATACAGACAATTCAAGACCGCAATGTAAGGAATATCCGGCTTATTATGGACTTTTTTTAGATTACTAATCGGCGGTTGAAGAAAATGGGGGGAAACCAACGGCGGGAATGGGCATAGCCCATCGACATACCCCAACACCAACGGGTGCAAAGCAAGGCACCGCCCCGAATGTATCCACATCGAAAACGATGGCCGTCACCCGACGACCTATACAAGGTAGGCAATACCTCGACGGCAATCGGCAAGTGCATTTTATCACCGCTTCTCCACCATCCTGCATGTCCTCTCCCCCGTCACCGCATTTGCCGCCACAAGCGTATACACCCCCGGTGCCAACCCCTCCAGCGGCACCACCTGCTTCATCCCCGCCTCTCGCAGCGAC
>CAIVHI010000339.1 GCA_903905685.1 uncultured Bacteroidota bacterium
AGCCCGCTTTTTTATGGCCAATGCCGAAAAAAAAGCTTGAATTTTTTGGTTTGACTTAAAACAATAATAAATTTGTACAAAACTGCCGCATTTTGTGCGATTGGGATGTATTCCTTCGTGCGCTGTAACAGTAGGTTAAAATTAGTTTTATGAATAAGATGTTCGGTTTCTTCAGGTTTGCATTACTCACATTGACACTATTGGTGTCGGGCTTGGTGTCGAAAGCCAACCACTTGGTGGGGATGGACCTTAAATATCAGCACATAAGTGGCAACACTTACAAAATCATCCTCATCGCCTATGCCAACTGCGGATCCGCAGGTTCCTCATCGGCTTACGGGTTGCTGCCTACCAATACTCCTGCCATATACATCTACAATGGAGCTTCTTACATTACAACCATCAACCTCACTATCGAGGCTCCATCTGCGGGAGTGGAAATTACGCCTGTTTGCCCGGCCGACTCTCTACAAACACAATGTACCAACGTTGCTTTTGCCACGCCGGGCATCAAGAAATTTACCTACTCGGGTACTTATACGGTTTCAGGGCCTTCAACAGCATGGAGGTTCTTGTTTACGGGAGATTTGGGCGGTTCTTCGGCCGGTCGGGCATTGGCCATCACCAATATATCTTCCACACCCGTTACTTTCATCCAGTTGGTAGACACCTTGAACAATTCCACGTCTTTCAACAACAGCCCCAACCTATCGGTTGTCCCTACTCCGTTCTTCTGTGAGAACAACACGGACAATTACAATCCCGGCGCATTGGATGCCGACGGCGACAGCCTTACTTTCTTCTTGGTTAACGGCATCAACGGCACTACTACAACTACATCTGGTGGCTCGGTTACCTACCTTGGAGCATTTACCGGTGCCAATCCTCTGGCGGTGACAACAATGACATTTGTTCCGTCAACGGGGCAAATCACTTTCTTTCCCAATGCGCTTCAACGAAGTTTGGTGGTCTATAATATTGAGGAACATCGAGCGGGCGTGCTCGTAGGTACGAGTCAGCGGGAAATGACCTTCTTGGTGCTTACATGTACCAATACGCCCGCGTCGGGTGGCATCGTGGGAGCCACAAATGGTATCATTGACGACTCGGTACATTTCCATATCTGTCAAAACACCGGTGCGTTTTCATTCAATGTCAATCCAACCGAGCCCGATGTCACCAACAACATTACAGTTACATGGGCAGGTTTGCCCACAGGCTCTACATTTTCCGTTACCGGCAATAATACCCCAACGCCACACGGCACTTTTGCCTGGACTTCAACGGGGGTTGCACCTGGAACCTATACGTTCTTCCTCACTTTTACAGATAACAACTGCCCATTGGCCGGCGTTCAAACATTGGCATACAATGTTACCATTGACCCGCAGCCTACCGTTACCGACTCGTTATCGATAACCCAGTGTGACGGCAAGGCACAAGTAACGGTGATTCCCGGGGGAACCTCTCCGTGGGTCATCAAAATTTCGGGTGGTGTGGGCGATACCGTCTACAGCAACACTTCCGCTACAGGCGCCATAACCGATAGCTTGGGTGCGGGAACCTATACCATTACTGTGGTTTCAACTGCAGGATGTTCTGCCTTTACTACGTTCAACATTCCACCTGTTGTGCAGCCCACCATCAGCTATACCCTGCTGTGGCCGGTTTCGTGCGTGTCCAAAGGGGCCATTCAGATTACCCCGGGCGGTGCGGCCCCTTGGGTTGTGAAAGTATCCAATTCGGCCGGAGACACCATAACAGCGTTCACCGGTGTAACGGGTCCGTTCATAGACAGCGTAACTCCGGGTACTTACACCTTTACGATTTTCAATAACATAGGATGTAGTGCGTTTGTAACGGTGACTGTTGCCGACCCACCAAACATGACGCCGACAGCGACATTTACGAATCCTTCGTATTGCGGAGCAGACGATGGCACGATTACCATCCACTCTTTGTGGCCCGGCACTATAGACACCATCAAGTTTAGCTACAATGGTGTAGCACAACCTCCATTGGTATTCACTGTTGCCGTCGACAGCACTGTTACACTTATTGGCTTGCCTGCGGGTGCGTATACGGGTATGACCGCCACATACGGAAATTGTATTTCCACATCGGTGTCGGCAACTTTGGTGAACCCTCCGTTTACTATGCGTGCCATTACCTCCACCAACCCCTCTTGGTGCGGTATTTGCGATGGTACGATTACCCTCTATGGATTGCATCCGGGCCAAACGGACACCATTACCTACACATTAGGTGGCGTGGCACAACCTCCTGTGGTTGCCACTATCCCCACAGACAGTATGGTTGTCATTACGGGTCTTTGCCAAGGCGTATATGCCAACTTCGTAGCTAAGACTGCAGGACTGTGTGTTTCGAATACGCTCGGCCCTGTAACGCTTACACCTCCGCCGTTCCTGATTCGCGCTATATCGCAAGTTAATCCGGTGTATTGCGGCATTTGCAATGGCACCATCACCCTTTACGGCTTACATCCCGGCGATATCGATACCATCCACTATACCTACAACGGCGTTCCCGCAGCACCAATTGTGCTGGCCATACCTGCTGATAGCCAAGTAGTCATTACCAATTTGTGTGCCGGCAGCTATACCAACATCACGGCTTCCAAAGTTGGTGGTTGCATATCCAATGCGGAAACCGCTACGCTTACCGTTCCTCCCTTTACCATGAGGGCAATCACCTCCGTAAATCCCTCTTATTGTGGCATTTGCGATGGTTCCATCACCCTTTACGGGCTTTATCCCGGACAGTTGGATACCATTAATTATACCTACAATGGAGTTGCACAACCGCGTGTAGTAGTGCTCGTACCGTTGGATAGTCAAGTAGTGCTCACCGGCTTGTGCGAGGGTACCTATGCGGGCTTCGTAGCATCAACGGCAGGAATCTGTGTTTCTAACACCCTTGGCCCGGTGACGCTCGCCGTTCCTCCATTCACCATCAACCGCCTTACGTTCACGAATCCCACCAAGTGCGGCTTCTGCGATGGTATTATTACCATTCATGGTGCGCACCCCGGCCAAATGGACACCATCAACTACAAATACAATGGCGTTTGGCAAACTTCGTTCTCGGCTACCGTAGCTCCAGACAGCACGTTGCAGATTCCGGGATTGTGCGAGGGTACTTATGACAGTGTGTTCGTGAATACCGGTGGATTATGCAAATCGAATGTTTTGGGTCCCGTTACGCTGGTGGCACCACCCATCATTGCCGCGTTCATAGACGACGTGCATTTGGGTTGCAAGGGTGATACAGTATATTTTACCAACCAATCAACCCCTGCTTCCGACCTTACTTATCGTTGGTTCTTTGGCGATGGCACAACAGACATCAGCACCAGCCCGGTACATATCTATACGGCTTCCGGTACCTTCAATGTGCGGTTGATTATCACCAATACGAAGTGCTTCGATTCGGTAAACCATAATGTCATCCTGAACAACATCATTACGGCAGGTTTCCATACCATACCTGCAAGTGAAGTGTGCCAAGGCAGTCCGGTCGACTTCATCAATACTTCTTCAGGCACGCTATTGACTTATAAGTGGTTCTTCGGAGACGGATCGACTTCTACTGTAGACAGTCCTACCCATAGCTTCACCAACTCCGGCAACTACACCGTGATGTTGGCGGTAGCCAACTTTGAGCCTTGCTACGACACCGTTTACAGCAATTTGACGGTCGATACCTTGAGTGCCATTTCGCTCACTGCTACCGATTCTGCAATATGCCGTCAAGGCTCTATTACCTTCACGGGCAATTACTCTACAATGGCCAACACCGGCGAGATTTGGACCGTAAGCAACGGCCTGACTGCGGCGAATCAAAATCCTGCCCAATTCTCCTTTACCCAAGCCGGGACTTATACGGTTAGCTTACAGGTAATGTATAGGGTTTGCCCAACGGTATCGGCATCTACATCGGTGAGGGTATACAATAATCCACAAGTGAACTTGGGGCCTGATACCACCATTTGCGCGGGAAGCAATGGAATTGAACTGGTAGACCTGATAAATACGGGCAACGCTGCGGCAAGTTGGTTATGGAGCACAGGCCAGAAGACTCCGCGTATTACCGTTGGCATGCCCGGCGTATACTCCTTGAATGTGACCATAGATGGCTGTACATCTACCGATTCTGTAAATGTGAGCAATGACTGCTATATGGATATTCCTAACGCCTTTACCCCGAACGGTGATGGTGTGAACGACTATTTCTTCCCACGCCAAATGCTCACCAAGGGGTTGACATCGTTTGCCATGAACATATATAACCGGTGGGGACAAGAGATTTTCACCACCACCACTACCGATGGACGCGGTTGGGATGGTATGTTCAACAATGTTCCGCAGCCTGAAGGGGTTTACATTTACATCATTGATGCCGTCTTTAAAGA
>CAIVHI010000340.1 GCA_903905685.1 uncultured Bacteroidota bacterium
CTATCGGGGCTAGTCGGGCCACCCGTTTGGTTGCGGCCGCCTCCCATCGGGCCTCCCAGCCAGGCTACCCGACACCAACTGACGACCGTCATTGTTTTATTCACGAACGGCGGCTCGGGTTTGGATTAGGGCAGATTGGGGTGACCACTGTTACCCCATGAAATGACTAACTAATGACACTCAAAAGGCCTGTTAGCAACCACCCGAAGTACCTTTGCAGAGAAGTTTTTACTTGATATCATGATGACCAACGAAGGCGGGACGTTTCAAAATTTCTGGACGATCGGCATCAATTACAAAAAAACGACTACCGTTGAGCGGGGCCTGTTCGCAGTGGGTCCCGACCAATATGAACGGATACTCACCCGGGCGAAGGCCTTGGGCATTGCCGAGTTGTTCATTATATCTACATGCAACCGCACAGAAGTTTATGCGTTTGCGCCATCCCCCGAAGCCATTCTCACGATACTTGCCGCAGAAACAGCGGGCGACTTGGATTTGCTTCGCCGTTCAGCCTATGTAGACGGGGGCGAAGATGCGGTACAGCACCTATTCCAAGTAGCTGCCGGCCTTGATTCCCAAATATTGGGCGACTTCGAAATTTTGGGACAAATTAAGAATGCCGTAAAATTTGCCCACGACCGCGGTTTTGTGGGCAGCACTTTGGAGCGCATCGTGAATACGGTTTATCGCTCGGCAAAAGCGGTGAAGACGCATACCGCTTTGAGTTGCGGTACGGTATCGGTATCGTTCGCCGCGGTTCAATACATTAAAGACCATTTTCATGATGCAGCAGGAAAAAAGATAGTCTTGGTGGGCACGGGCAAGATAGGCCGCGCCACTTGCAAAAACTTGATAGACTACCTTGGCGCAGCCAACATCACCCTCATCAACCGCACCGATGAAACCGCGGCGGAACTGGCCGGCGCATTGAATGTGCAATCGGCACCGTATGCGCAATTGCACCGAGAGGTTGCCGCTGCCGACATCGTTCTGGTATCTACCGGCGCTATGGAACCCGTGATTTTGAAACTACACTTGTCGGGCCAAAAACCCCAACTCGTCATCGACCTTTCTGTGCCCTGCAATGTGGAAAAAACAGTGCAGGACCTTCCGGGTTTGACCTTGGTGGACGTAGACGCCTTGTCGAAAATCAAGGATGAAACTTTGGAAAAGCGCAAGGCAGAGGTGCCCAAAGCCCACAAACTCATTCATGAACATATTGCGGAACTGACGGAATGGCACAACATGCGCCGCTTCGTGCCTCTGATACACGAGATGAAGGGTAGATTGGAAGGCATTCGCGTTCCTGCGTCGCTCTGCAACCTGAATGTGGAACCGGCAGATGAAGAGCGCGAAGCCTACTTGAAAAAGGCCGTCAACGCGTTCGCCGCCAAAATTCGCAAACACAATGCGGCCGGCTGTAGCTGCATTGAAGCCATCAACGATTACATCTCCTATCATGAATAGCCCGCTTAGAATAGGCACACGCGAAAGCCAACTGGCCCTATGGCAGGCACACCTCGTGCAGCGCTTGCTGGAGGAAGCCGGTAGCACTACCCAAGTCGTGCACATTAAGAGCGACGGCGATGTGGATTTGCACACGCCCCTCTATGAACTGGGTGTTCAGGGCATCTTCACAAAATCGCTGGACATTGCCCTGCTAAAGGGCGACATCGACTTGGCCGTACATTCCATGAAAGACGTGCCCACCCAAATGGCTGTGGGCATTGTGGTAGCCGCAGTATTGGAACGTGGGGTATACCAGGATATTTTGGTGCCCAAAACCGATGCCTCTTTTTATGGCTCGAGCGTTCCATCCGTCATTGGTACGGGCAGCATCCGCCGCAAGGCGCAGTGGCTGAACCGATTCCCGGAAGACACCGTAGAAAACCTGCGGGGCAATGTGAACACCCGACTTCAGCGGTTGGCCGACAGCCTGTGGGACGGTGCAATATTTGCTGCCGCCGGGCTGGAGCGCTTGGGGCTCCGGCCCGCCAACGCCATAGACTTGGACTGGATGCTGCCCGCACCTGCGCAGGGTGCAGTTGTAGTGGTGTGCCGGGCCAGAGACCAAAAGATACTGGAGGCCTGCACACCGTTGCACCATGCGCCCACGGCGTTGTGCACCGGCATAGAGCGGAGCTTCTTGCGGGCACTGATGGGCGGTTGCACCACCCCCATAAGCGCATTGGCCACTTGGCACGCGGGGCGAATTTCGTTTCAAGGCAATGTGATGAGTGCCGAGGGCCGGCAGAAGGCAGAAATTGTTTATGATGTGCCCGACCACGATGCGGTTAACTTGGGCGAACGGGCCGCAAACGACGTGTTGGCGGCAGGCGGCAGAGAAATATTGGAGGCTTTTCAACGTGGCAAATAAAATTAGAATTTTGGCGACCTCGCGGTTCAACTTCGATGCGGACAAAATCGTGCCGCCCGAATTTGAATTGACGGTGAAGGAGTTCATTGATGCCGTGGAGGTTGGCGATGCGTTTACGGTTGGCAGGCTGAAGGCTGCCGCGGCAGCACGAACCCGTTTCGTATTCACCAGTGCACAGGCCGTGAAAGCGGTTGCCAAGTGTATAGGCAATAAAATCCCATTATTCGTATGCTGCATAGGCCACCAAACCGCCGTTACAGCTACCCAACTTTTGAATTGCACCATGGAAGGTATGGCCAATGATGCCGGCAAACTTGCCGATGTGATCATCGCCTCAGGCCTCAAAAGGGTGCTGTTTGCCTGTGGCAGCCAGCGGCTGCCCGTCTTGCCCAACAAATTGGCGGCGGCGGGCATCAAGGTTGAAGAAGTCATGGTGTACCATACCTTACAGGTGTTGCACAAAATGGAAGAGCCCTTCGATGCCGTATTGTTCTTTAGCCCCAGTGCAGCCGACTCCTTTTTTCAAAATAACACCCTTCCGTCGGGCTGTGTGGCGTTCGCCATTGGCGAGACTACAAAAAATGCGTTGGTACTGCATACCTCCAACCCAATCCAAATCAGTCCCATTCCTTCAAAGCAAGCGGTGCTGGAAGCCGCCATTGCCCATTTCAATCATCATAACTCAACCAACCATACCATATGATTGCGTTAAAAAACGATTTGCTGCTCCAAGCACTGCACGGAGAAACGCTGAACCGCCCACCCGTATGGATGATGCGCCAAGCAGGCAGGTACCTGCCCGACTACATCAAGCTGCGTGAAAAATATGATTTTTTTACCCGGGTACAGACTCCCGAATTGGCCTGCGCCATCACTTTGCAGCCGGTAGACCAGGTGGGCGTAGATGCCGCCATCATCTTCTCCGACATCTTGGTCATTCCACAAGCCATGGGGATGACGGTGCTGATGGAGGAAAACAAAGGCCCCCTACTGCCCCAAACCATAAAGACGGAAGCCGATGTAGATGCCCTGATTACGGGCGGCGTGGAGGACAGCCTGCAATACGTGATGCAGGCCATCTCCCTCACCGTAGCCCAACTGGGCGGCAAGGTTCCCCTCATCGGCTTTGCCGGCGCACCCTGGACGATACTGTGCTACATGGTGGAAGGCAAGGGTAGCAAGTCGTTCGACAAGGCCAAGCAGTTTTGCTTCACGCAGCCGGCCTTGGCCCACAAGCTGTTGCAGAAGATAACCGACATTACAATTGCCTACCTCAAAGCCCAGGCGGCCGCCGGCGCAAGCGTAGTGCAGGTGTTTGACAGTTGGAGTGGGATGCTCGGGCCGGCAGATTTCAAACTATATGCGCAACCGTATCTATTACAGATAGCCGATGCGCTGGCGGGCACAGTGCCCGTAATCCTGTTTCCGAAGGGCAGTTGGTATGCCTTGCCCGAGCTTGGCGCAAGCGCGGCAGCGGGCATTGGGATAGATTGGACGGTGCCACCCGCAATTGCGAGGTCGATGGCCGGCCCGTCGGCCACGTTGCAGGGCAATTTCGACCCGGCCAAGTTGCTGGCGCCCATTCCCCAAATCAAGGCAGAAGTCAAGACCATGATAGATGCCTTTGGCACATCGCGCTATATCGCCAACCTGGGTCACGGCATCTTGCCCAATGTGCCCGTAGACCACGCCCGTGCATTTGTGGACGCGGTTAAGGAATATGGCACCTAAATCAATCAAAATCCATTTTGTATGATACTATTGAGAAGGAACAGGATATTGAGGCAGACCCCGGCGGTTCGTGCCATGGTGGCCGAGACCACTTTGCGCCCCTCCGATTTCATTGCCCCACTTTTCGTGACCGAAGGGCACGGGGTTAAGGACGAAATCGCATCTATGCACGGCTACTACCGTATGAGCATCGACAATACCATGCTTGAAGTGCGCGAATTGTGGGCACTTGGCATTAAGTGCGTATTGCTGTTTGTGAAGTGCGACGACAGCCTAAAAGACAATCGCGGCACCGAAGCCCTGAATCCCGATGGACTGATGCAGCGCACCATAAAGGCCATCAAACATGCCCTACCGGAAATGGTGGTCATGACCGACGTAGCCCTCGACCCATTCTCCTCGCACGGCCACGACGGCATTGTGGAAGGTCACGAAATAGTGAACGACCCGACCGTGAAGGTATTGGCCGAAATGAGCGTGAGCCATGGACTGGCGGGTGCAGATTTCGTTGCCCCGTCGGACATGATGGACGGACGGATTCGGGCCATTCGCGAGGCGTTGGAATATGCGGGTCTCACCAAGACCGGCATCATGAGCTATAGCGCGAAGTATGCCTCCTGCTTCTACGGCCCCTTCCGCGATGCACTGGACAGCGCACCCGGTTTTGGCGACAAAAAGACGTACCAAATGGATTATGCCAATAGGCTGGAAGCGGTAAAGGAAACCCTGATGGACGTGGAAGAGGGTGCCGACATCGTGATGGTGAAGCCGGCAATGGCCTATTTGGACATCATTCGCGAAATCAAGAACGTGGTGGAGGTACCGGTTAGCGCCTACCACGTGAGTGGCGAATACGCCATGATAAAGGCTGCGGCCAAGATGGGGTGGCTGGACGAGGACAAAGCGGTGTTGGAATCACTAACCGGCATCAAGCGAGCCGGTGCAAGCCTCATAGCCACCTACTATGCCAAACATGCAGCCATGCTGCTGCACGGGTAAAGAATTGATGGCGCTTAGGCTAAAGAAAAATCGGGTGTGGTTTCAGCAACCACACCCGATTTGTTATTTTATAAAAGAAATATCTTATTTCACAGTTACCCCGGTATAGGCAATGGGAGCAGAGTCTACCGTTACCGTTTTAGGAACAACAGCGCCATTGTTGTCCAAACCCGTATAAATGAATTGCAAGGACTTGCCATCGGAAGCCAACCCAATAGCCAATTCCAACACGGCAACCGACGAGTTTTGAACCAGAGCTCTGATAATCGATTGGTTCAAAACATAGCAGTTGAACAAATTGGTGCCCATGTTTTGGGGGAAATTGTTGATGATGGTGGAAAGCCCCGCAGTGGTATAATTCAAATTCCGCTGTTCGTAGTTGGACGACATGGCATTGGTAGCCATTTGGGGGGCATCGCAAATATTTGGGCATTGGCCCCTTGTCTGCAGACAAAAACTGGGCGTTGCGGTCACGGGTTGCGGCGGTGTGGCATTGGAGTACGGCATTGTAACCGTTACGGGAGACAATACGTACCACTGGCTTGTTCCGTTGTTGTAGCCGTCAAATATCGCTATCATGTTGACAGCCGGCGAATTGTCGTTGATGGCACGAATATCTATGGCGTAGCTACTGAACGGGATTTGGGCTTGCGTTGCCGTTATCGCACTTACATTTCCCGAGTAGCCAAACACGACGGTTGCGATGGCAAAGATGATTTTCTTCATATTTTTATAATTATTGGTTTTAAAAAATATTAAAAATAATGAACATTTACGGTTTTATAAAAAGTCGACTCGTGCGCAACCGCTTTCCAAGGCATCAATTTACAGACGCGCCATGATATACAAACGGATTGGAGTCAATGATTTGGGTATTGGAAATAATGGCCTTGTTTTTGTCGAAGGCAGTATAGCCAACTATTACTGAAGCTTGATTGGGGTCAAGTCCAACCGTCACCAAAACCACAGCTATCGTGTTGAGCTGCATGTACCTTGTAAGAACGGCAGGGTTGAACACGATACAGTTGAACATATTGTTTGGCGGCATCGTACACGCATTTATCTTTTGTTTCACACTATCAAAAGGAAGATTGATAGCGCAGCTCGTGTTAGACAATGCACTGTCCAACATTAGATCGATGTCGCATTTGTTGGGACATGCTGCATATTGTTGCGTGGAAAATATATTCTGCGCCTTATTAGGTTGTGGCGGCTTGGTGCCGTCGAAACTCGCAGTGACCTTTACGGGCGCCAAAACGAAACCGCCGGCAGTATTGCAATTGTTGTATATGGCAAAGGTATCCTGTCCCTGTGCGGCCGCTAAAGCGGCAAAATTGACTGCATAGGTGCAAATACGGATTTGTGTGAGATTACCGGCAACGAATTTGGCCTTGGAGGTGGACTTGGTTCTGGCAAAAGACGAGCAAAATGAAGCGACGAATAATGCAATAAAAATAAGTTTCTTCATAAGTCGGTGCTTTATTTGTATTTGAGTGTAAATTTACAAAACTTTTACTCTGGTACAAGCTGAAAAGAAATTTAGAATCCCTTGCTGAAGATATTCTCGACAACATGCGCTCTTTTGGTGGGACTCATTTTCTGGAGTGGCAATTGCGCCGCAGGAAGCTATCAGCATTCAATCGACAGCCTGAAGAAGGTTGTTCAACTGGAAAAAAATGCGCAAAGAAAAATAATTGTATTAAAAATAATTATAGAAAAACAAAGCTACTCCGATTTTGCAAATGCTAGAGACAGTACGTTTGGAGTTGCGGTTTCACTGTGCAGGCAACACCACTTGGACACTTTAGAATCCGGTCTTTATCTAACTTATTTTCGAAGCGAAGACCTCCTGAATATCGACTCTGCCGAAAAATATTTGGCGGCTTTGAAGAGTGCTGCCGCAGCCAACCCGACACCGGCGGCCAACTATGACGCTGCTTATGCCGATGCAGTCTATATCTTTAAAAAAAGAGTCGGTATAGATTCATGTATCATTGCCGCAGCGGCAGCATTGAAAATGGTACCAACCAACAGGCCCGAACTATTGGTCGATGCCCTCCTATTAAATGGAAAATGCAATTATTGGGCCGACCGTAAACTGGATGCGTTTGAGTGCTACACCAAAGCCCTTCAGATTGCACAAAAACTGGAAAACGACAGATTGGTAACCGACTGTTTTCTATGCCTTGCCGATTTTTACCGCTTGATTGGCAATTTCGACATGGCTCTGTTTTACAACAGAAAGCAACGCGAGCATATCAAAATTTCAAGTTACGACGACTCTATAAGGCTAAATTATTTGTATTCAGAGCGCGCGTCGATATTTTTTGACATGAATTCGCGCGACTCGGGTGAGACGCTTTGCAAGTCGATCCTGAAATTTGCAGATAGAGGCGGCTTTAGGGGGCTCAAGAACCAGGCTTTCTGGTACTTGCGGACGTATCTGGTCAGCAATCAGCTTTTCCCCGACATATACAAACTGTACCGGCTAGACTTCCCCGGCGAATATGAAGCTGTACGAGCCAAAGACTCGACACAATTTTTGAGGATTAGTGCCTTTATTTTGGAAGGCAAGGGTGACCGCGACTCCGCGGCCTACTATTATGCGGCAGCAGAGGCACGGCTGCTACACCGCCCGAAAGACAAAATATTCGTCTCGAATTTCCTGAAAAGGTATGGCCAATTCCTTCTGCGGGTTGGCGATTTGAAAGCGGCTGAAGAAAAGTTCAAATTGTCATTCGATTTGGCTAGTTCGGCCCATTACGTACCCTATATGGCGGACGCCACCCACTACTTGGATTCCATTTCGGCAGTACGCGGCGACTCGGCATTGGCTTATCGCTATGCCATGTTGAACACTCGGTACTCAGACTCTTTGGCCATGACCACGCGCAACAGCCAGTTGTTGAAGTTGGAAATCCAAAATGAGGAAAACCAGTTGAAATATGCCGACCAAAAGGAGAAGGAGCGCATTGCCGTTCGGCATCATGAGCAACTCATTGCTTTCGGTATCGGCATTGTTGCCCTTGCCGTCATCGTAGTGGTGGTGTTGCGCAACTACAAGGTGCAGCAACAACTCAACAAGTTGTTGAATCTCGAAAAAGGCCGCTCCGACCAACTGCTCTTGAACATCCTACCCCAGGAAGTGGCCGAAGAGCTCAAAGACAAAGGCAGGGCGGCGGCCAAGTATTTCGAAAACGTCACCGTCATCTTCACCGATTTCAAGGGCTTTACCACCATTTCAGAACGCCTCACGCCGCAGGAACTCGTGAATGAGCTCCATGAGTGTTTTACGGAATTCGACCGGATTTCGAAGAAATACGGCATCGAAAAAATAAAAACGGTAGGTGATGCCTACCTGGCCGTTTGCGGTCTGCCCGCTCCCGATGCCAACCATGCCGAAAACGCCGTGCGTGCCGCCAAGGAAATTGCAGCCGTCATGGTGGCCCGCAAAAAGGAATTGGGCGACCGCACTTTCGAAATCCGCATAGGGTTGCACAGCGGCAGCGTGGTGGCGGGCATTGTGGGGGTAAGCAAATTTGCGTACGACATTTGGGGCGATACCGTGAATACCGCCGCCCGAATGGAGCAAAACAGCGAAGCCGGCAAAATCAACATCTCCGAGGCCACCTATGCGCTCGTTTCCGACAAATTCGAATGCACTTACCGCGGAAAGATAGCCGCGAAAAACAAAGGGGAGTTGGGCATGTACTTCGTGAACTGACGCTCGCAATGCGTGCTATTCCGTCAGCAAAGCCATCAATTTCCCGATTTCATTTTTTGCCTTCACCCTCGGGAAGCCGGTTTCGCTATCCATGGCCATCATTACAGCCGCCGCAATCGAGGCTTTGTCGTAAGGCTCGAATACCAAGCTCGGCTCCACCACATCGAACACGAAATCCAGATTGGATGCAATAATTTTCATCCCGCTTTCAGCGGCCTCCAGTAACGGCAGTCCGAAACTTTCCATGATGGACGGAAAAATCAGGAACGGGCAATTGAAGTACAGTTCGCGGGGGTCTACATACACATGGTTTACAATCTTGGCGCCGCGCTCGTTGAGTGCCTTGACGCGGGCCTCAAAATGCGGTGCGGTATGGTCTATGGTGACGTGCAGCACCGGTGTCCTACCCTGGTCCAACAGGTATTCCCAAGCGTCCAAAAGTGAGGGGTAGTTCTTTTGCGGCGATGGATTGCTGATGAACACGAACTCATTCTTGCGGCGGTCGGCAAATGGAGGCGAGGCGACGGCATATTTCGAGTTGTCGTAAAACGGTATGGACAGGCAATGCGCGGCATCCTTAAGCCCCACCTCCGCCATCTCCTGCACCATGTGCGGCGTCTGCACAATGTAGTAATCGGTATTCTTATTGAAAGCCTTTATGATGAGGTATTTCAGGTAGAGCTTCCACCAACTGCGCTCCTTCCACCTCTTAGGGGCTTCCAGCAGTTTCTGGTTGTGCATGTAGGTATACACCGGGCATTTGAGCCGCACCGGCGGGGGGGTGTTGGCAAAGCAGAACACCTTGCGGAAGCGGCCGCCCTTTGCGCGGTAAAACTTGTAGCGTTCCGTCTGCTTATTGGCAATCACCGTATAGTTCCCCGTCAGGCAAGCCGGTTTCTCAAACCGCGGGTCGAGCAGGAAGTAGAACGAACCCGCCGCAGGCGAAGCCGCTACCTGCTCAATGAGGTATTGCAGCAACACGGCGCCACCGCCCTTGTTGATATATAATCCGTCTATCAATATGAAATCCGATGCGCTCATCCTTTTGGCCAATGTACTGCAAATAACCGTTTTTTGCGGTGGAAAGCCAAAACCCGTAGGTAGGTGAAATAACCTTGCCGGGCATAGAACTGCCCTTTCAAGCACGCCGGAATTGCTGAAATGGCATATGTTGGGTAGTGGAAAAGCAATCTATAGCTATTTTTTCCGCATAACTTCGAGGGAAAGCCATTAATAGTTCCTATGTTCAAGTAACATATGCAACACACTCAGCCGAGAGCAAAGGTGACAAATTGAAGCGTTGATTGCTACAGGTATCAGCCGGACCGCCATTGCGGGTATCCTCTGGGCGTAAACAGGAGTACGGTCATTAGGGAACTGCCCCGCAACAGCGTCCCATCGGCCAACGCTTTCATGCCGATGTACTATTATTGGTGTGGCACCCAATTTTGGCGCGCTGTATCGGGCCATTCTCACTAGGGCCTACTCTAGCCTGTTGCCCGTAAATGGAGAGATGTTCACCCTACAGGCACTGCTCAATGTGGGAAACCAGCCTAAACGGTGGAACAGTGATTGATTGGCGGGGGGCGCAAAGTGCGAACATGCTATGACCGAAATACCGGAACCAACGTGGCAACCCATGGGCTATGTCGTTTTTCAAAAAAGGGGTAAGGTCGTTGCGCCACGATTTCCCAATTTGGAACTACACATATTTGATACCCAATAACTACGCTGAATAGGTACTCCGCGTGCCACTCGAAGCCACTATCTCATTGGAATACGCCCCCCATTGCTTGGCCAACCTAAGGCGTTCACCCGGTTTGGGGCCGATGGTGCGAAAGGTCGATTTGTCGGACACGGTGGTGAGAACATACCGAGACTACAGGGCTTGGGGTGAGCGGGTTGGTGCGCAAAACCTCATATAGCCCTACGAATGAGCCTGATAAAGGTTGGAATATGGCTAAGCACGGTGGTTGGATGAATTCCCTAGCCAGACCACTATTCAGCAGCGTCCTTGGGTTTCTTCATAATTGCATAAGCCTCAACGCCGAAGCCCAAAAGGATGATGATGGGCGCCAAGGTGATGCGGCGGAAACTGTAGATTTCCTCGTAATGAAACTCATGCGGGTTGGCGCTTTTGCCGCCCGACATCAGCATAAAACCGATGAATATCATGGCAAGACCGCCAAACATCCAGTAATAGTTCTCCTTATCGAAAAGGAGCGTCATTTCCTTTTTCTGCTTCCCTGTACCGGTGAACGACTTGTTAGGGTTCTTCACAGGTGTAGGATTCAACTTGGTGGCAGGAGCCGGTTGGGGATTGTTTACGGTTGACATAACGGTTGCAATATTAAATAAAAACGCCTGAACTTTGAAATAACGTAAATGCTGAAAATGTTAAACCCTTCATCAATACAAATCGTCTACGTGCATTTTGAGATACTTGATGACCGAGCGGTGGGTACTGATCATGGATATCAAGATTCCGAGAACGATGATGCCCACCATCAGCATGCCCAGCAATCCGGGATCGTTGAGTTGTTTCAACTCGGCCAGTTGCGACGTGGCGAAAGACATCACCATCCATAGCGCAAAGACTGCAATTACGCCGCTGATAAGGCCGTTGATGAGGGCCCGCATATCGAACGGGCGAGTGATGAACGAGCGGGTGGCACCCACCATCTGCATGGTCTTGATGAGGAAGCGGTTGCTGAACATGGCTAGCCTCACCGTATTGTCTATCAAGAAGATGACCACAATGAGCAGCATTACGGATATGGACCCCAGGATGATGCCAATTTTACGGAAATTCTTATCCATTTGATCCACCACCATGTTCGACCAAGTCACATCGCGCACCACATTGCTTTGGAGAATGAACTTCTTCACCTTGTCCAAGCTGTCCTTATTCACATATTCCTCGTGCAGCTTCAAGGCTATTGACGTGAACAACGGGTTGTAGCCCAAGAACTCCACGATGTTGCCACCCTCAATCTGGTTCTCCATGCGCACCGCTTCCTCCTTGGTGATGATTTTGGAAGAATTCACAAACGGCTGTGCATTTAGGATGTTCTGCATCTTGGACACCTGCGCATCAGACACTTGGTCGTGAAAATCGACATTGATTTCCAAGTCTTCTTTGAAAGCCCGCGTTAGGGCGCGGCCATTGATGAGCAGCCACC
>CAIVHI010000341.1 GCA_903905685.1 uncultured Bacteroidota bacterium
ATGGTTCGATTTCCGTTACATAAAGCGCATAGTATGCTGTGGGTGCCGTTCCCACAAATGTGTTGGGTGCATAGGCCGCCATCGTGCTCAATACCAACGTACCATGGTCATCTTGCATGTCGACGGTGTCGGAATGGTAGGAAAAATTGTGTTGGTCTACGATTCGGTGGCTGAGGAACAGGCTGTCGAAACCGGGGTCGGTGTAGAGGCCTCTAAATCCCGCGTCCATAATAGCGATGAGTTTACCCGCACCTTGGTAGCCCATATCGTTAAGGTAGTTGCCGTTCACCATGGCGGTTTGCCCCCAGGTGTTGTTGTAGTAGGCCATGTCTGATGTAGTCCTTTCCGTGGCCGGAAAGGGAACGGAAGTGCGCAGTGACGGCTTGTTGAACAAGTCGGGACTATAAAAACCGACCAAGGAAACGTTGGCAACAAAAGGCAGGGTACGGACAAATTGCATGTTCACGGTGTCGGAGTCCATCATGACCACGCACAGGTTTTGCCATTTCGAGACCTCGAACAGCGTACCGCCGCAACGGGCCAACACACTGTCCAGATAAGCCGGATTAACCGGTAGGTCGGTACTGTCTAAAGCTATACCATGATTGGAACGTCTCAGCAGCGACCTTTCGGTAAGGAATATGCCAGGAGAGGAGAGTGAATAAGGGGTGCCGTTCTTGTTGGTGAATGAAACCTTGAACGCATACTGGCCACCGCGAGAGGCTCCGGTAAGGGCGAGTGAAAACAGTAAAATGCAAATTCTGAATTTCACCCCCATAAAGCTCGGATGTTTAATTGTTGAAGTCCACCGCGCGCATAGTCACCGTATATCCACTCACAAAGCGGGTCTCGTTGGGATAGTAGGTCCAATGCGTCCATTCCCTGTAAACCATGCCTATGTTGTAGCCATATACTTCTTTGGCATAAGTACGGTAGGCGTTCACGGCAGAGTCCACCATTGGGTAGTTTACCGATTCGTCGTCTTCCAATACAGTCACCGTATTGTCGCAATTGAACAGGTTGTTGTTGAAGGACAGGCCTTGGTTTTTATATTGGTAAGTCCAATTAGCGAGATATCCCATACCGGTCATTGTTGTGTTGACCAATTCGTTGCCATTCCAAGAGTAGCCGGAAACTACGGGGAATTTCATTTTCACGAATTTCGTTCCGTCTTGGTTCACCGTAATGCTGTCGCCCGCTGCACGAACATATATGACAGCGCCTTCTTTTTGCCAAAAGTCTCCATCATAATGCCTATAAAACACATCCATCATGTAAATCAAGGAGTCGTGGCTATCGCGGGTGGTATCCGTGATGGAGTATTTCATTTGGGACTTAACTTCATACTGAACGCCAACGGTGTCTACTACGCCATCCAAAGCGGTATCTATCCGGATGCCATAATATATGGAGTCTACATCATACGTGACGTAATGCCCCAGTCGGAGAGGGAAATAGTTCATGGTGGCATCAGCTGTGCTTTTTGAGGTCTTGCTACAAGAGAAAAAACCACCTACACAGATTGCCAGCAATATGACGGCGAATAATTTTTTAGTCATAGAATGCTCGAAATGCACTTATTCCCGTAAATATAGAAAAACACGGCGAATAAATTAATGCTATAGCCGCAAAAGTATAAAATTAGTTGGTGGTTTCTCAAAATTATTGCAGCCTCGGTATCGCCAATTGCCGATTATGGATATTATTTTACGGCATTGTGGAAAAGTTGTTCGGTGGCCGGCGTAGCTGCATCGAAGCCGGCTCTGATTATCCCGCCGGCTACCACGTCGTCTCCCTCATAAAATACCGCCGACTGCCCGGGTGCAATGCCGGTTACTGCATGATGGAACCGTACATGTACGGTTCCATCGGGTTCGGTGTGCAGGGAGCAGTCCATGCCGGCATCCCGATACCTTATTTTGGCTACTGCTTCCATGCCGCCCGGTAGGGAGGCGTATTTCACCATATTCAGGCCTTGCACGGTCATATCGCAATGTTGCAGGTCTTCGGCATCTCCCAGCACAATGGTGTTGGTTTCGGGATGGATTGCGGTAACGAAAACCGGTCTGCCCATAGCAATGTCCAGCCCCTTGCGTTGGCCAATGGTATAAAAGGGATAGCCTTTGTGTTTGCCAACTACCGTGCCATCTTTAAGCATGAAGTTGCCACCGTTAACGCGGTCTTCAAGTCCGTCCACATTACGCTTCAGGAAGCCGCGATAGTCATTATCCGGTACAAAACAGATTTCGTAACTCTCGGCTTTTTTTGCAAGTTCCTTGTAGCCCATGTCCCACGCCAATTGGCGCACTTCGGTTTTATAGAGGTCGCCGAGGGGATAGATGCTGCGCGATAGGCAATCTTGCCCCAATCCCCAAAGCACATAGCTTTGGTCTTTGGTGGGGTCTTTGGCCTTGGAAAGTACAAATCGGGAGTTTTCTTCCCGTACCTTCACATAATGGCCCGTTGCTATGAATTCGCAGTCCAGGGCGTTGGCGCGTTTCAATAGTGCTGCCCATTTGATGTGGGTGTTGCAAAGCACGCAGGGGTTGGGGGTGCGGCCAGCCACATATTCATCTATGAAGTTCTGCACAACGAAGTTGCCGAATTCTTCGCGAATGTCGAGAATATAATGGGGGAAGCCATGCTCCACGGCCGCCATTCGCGCATCGTTGAAGGAGTCGAGATTGCAGCAGCCGGTCTCTTTTTTTCCACCGCCCGATGAGGCATAGTCCCACGTCTTCATGGTGATACCCACTACTTCATATCCCTGTTCATGGAGCATAACGGCACTGACGGTGCTGTCAATGCCGCCGCTCATTGCTACCAATACTCTTCCGTGCTTACTCATGGGGTGTTTTGGCAAAGGTACGTTCATCGGGCTAAACTGCGACGCTTGCCGAGAATTGCAGTGGTGGGCGCACGTGTATTGACGCGTTAGGCAAGTACTGTACCCAAAGAAAAGCGGAGCGGCCCATGTAGAAATAGGCCGCTCCGCTTCCATATGGCTGTGTTCATCGTTGCCCGATGCCTGTTCCCGAAGGGACTCACAGTTCTGCGGGCGATTTCACCGCATAGGTTACGGAGATGTTTTTTTGTTGTTTTATTTTTCCAAATCCTCCCAATACGTTGCGCACATTGTCTATGCCTTGACGCTTCAGCAATGAGGCCGCGATTACCGACCTATAGCCGCCGGCGCAATGGACGTAGATGTTTTTATCGTCCTCTATCATGGCTACTTCGGCGGGGTCCATCAGGGTATCTACCGGCATATTGATGGCACCTTTCACGTGGCCGCCGTCAAATTCCGTTGCCTTGCGCACGTCTATGATTTCCATTTTGGGGTCGTGGGGAATGTCCATCGCGAATTCATCGGGCTCAATGTCGATGATCATATCGTGGGGTTCTCCTGCGGCAACCCAAGCTTCATAGCCACCATCCAAGTATCCGGTGATGTTGTCTATCCCTACGCGGGCCAAGCGGGTGATGGTTTCCTTTTCTTTTCCGATTTCGGTCACCAAAACCAATTCTTGCCGTAGGGGCAACAAAGACCCTGCCCATTCGGCAAACCGGCCGTCTAAACCTATGCTGATACTGCCGGGCACAAAACCGGTCGTGAAAACGGTTGATGGGCGAGTGTCCAATATCCAAGCGCCATCGGCGGCTTTTAGTTGGAGTTCGGTGGGGGTCAGTGCCACCATTCCTTTTTTATACACTTCATCGAGCGATTCATATCCGCGACTGTTGATTTTCGCATTGAGGGGGAAGTAGGCCGGTGGCGCGTTCAGTCCGGTGGTTATGGCTGCAACGAATTCGGTACGGTCTTTGGCTTGCAACGCATAGTTGGTGGCTTTTTGTGCACCGATGGTGCTGAAGGTCTCCGAACCCAAATTTTTGCCGCAGGCCGAGCCCGGACCATGACCGGGATATACGATGATGGAATCGGCCAAGGGTTTGATTTTTTCGTTCAGCGAATCGAACATGATGGACGCCAATTCTTCCTTGCTCAAATTGCCGCTGAACAAATCGGGCCTTCCCACATCTCCTACAAAGAGCGTATCGCCGGTAAAGATGCAATGAGGCGTGCCTTGCTCGTCGCTCAAAAGGTAGCAAGTGCTTTCCAACGTATGGCCGGGGGTGTGCATGGCCTTAATGGTGATGTCGCCCAAATGGAAAACCTCATTGTCGGTGGCTTGATGAATCTTGAATCCAGCCTTCGCATCGGGACCAAAAACAATTTCTGCACCGGTCTTTCCGGCCAATTCCAAGTGCCCGCTTACAAAGTCGGCATGAAAGTGGGTTTCGAAGATGTATTTGATGGTGGCATTATGGGATTTGGCAAGTTCCAAGTAGGCGTCTACGTCGCGTAGGGGGTCAACTACTGCGGCTTCGCCATTGCTTACAATAAAGTAGGCCGCCTCAGAGAGGCACGGTGTATAAAGTTGTTTGATTTCCATTTGAGTCAAGATTATTTCAATGCAAAATTACAGTTATTGCGGTTTTCTGCGTGATTTTACTTATTCCGCTGACGACTATCATGCCATTGCTTAAAAAGATGATGGAGGTCAGTCGTCGAAGCAGGACACGCGGAGCTCCGCAATCAGGATGTCGCAATCGCGGTCGGGACGGTTTCTGAAGAAGACGTCGGCACGGTCGAAGTGTTTGTCGGGGAGTTTGATATTGAAACCGACGGTCTTTTGGTCGCCCGGGTGAATGAGGTATTCAATATTCACCAGCCCTTCCCTGAGCAGGGCGTCTTTGCCGGTGGCCTTGCTGTCTACCAGCCTCACAATAAATTCCGTCTGTGGTTGGGTGGCGCCGGCTGGGCTCTTAAAGGTGGCGCTTAGCCGCAGCCACCTACCGCAGTGTTCGTTTACGGGAAATGAGTAATTGGGGCTTAACGACTGGTCTTTGTGGAGGAAGAGGAATTTGTGGGCTTCGCCAGCCACATTCGCGATGTACCGACCGGTGTCGCCGTCGAAATTCTGCACATACAGCGACTTGACGTTTTTTGCGGCGCCGTCGAAATAGTCGCAATTGTCCAACAAGAGTTTCAAACTGTCGGGAGCCGAAAATCGGGTTATGACGCGGTTGTAGTAGGCTGCATTCATCTTGTCCGGTTCATAAAGCGTTCCATGGTGGTACATCCACATTATCCACGCATTGACATACAGAAACAGTGCGGTGCAGGCGATGTACACCCATTTTGTCCAAGGGTTTTTCAATGCGCCCTCTATGCAGGCCGCCATCGGAAATGCAAGGATGGGGTAACTCTGGATCATGGCGCGGCCGCCATAGAACCAAATGTCCCAAGAACAGACAATGTAATAGTTGATGATGAAAAAGGCCAGGATGGCGATGCGGTGGGCTCCCGTTTTAAAATACCTGTATATGCCTGCGAACGCCAGCAACATCATGGGGCAGTATCTTAGCCAGCCGGTGCGGTAGCTAAACGTGTAGAGCATTGGGTGGGGGTGCAGGAAGGAAAACTTCTGGTTGGAGTAGCTGTAGACAAACCAGTGCCCCGAGACATATTTCCAATAGGCAAGCTGAATTGAAAACACGGCGAGGGCGCAAATGGGGGCAACTACGACGCCCATGAGGTTTTTGGAGAGCGAATCCTTGTACTTTTCGAGTTCGATTCGCGTGAAACCCGTCAGACCCCAAAGCAGGGGGATGAGGCAGGAAACTACATCGGACGGGCGGGTGAGGGTGCAGAGCCCTACGAGTAGACCGATGCGGATGGCGTACTTGGTTTTGAAGGTGGTGTAGTAATGCCGGGTATTGAGCAATAGGAAGACGTAGAGCGTAAACAACCAAGTGTGAGACATGCCACAGTCTACCGCCGCATAGTTGAGGTAGTTGGAGCCTAAGGCTAAGGACGCAAGTACTATTGCCACAACTTTATCGTCAAAATACAGCAGCAGCAATTTACGCAGGTACCACAAACCGATTAACGACATCAGCAATCCACCCAACTGGATGCCCAATTGGTAGGGTGTCGAGAACCCGTCTCTCGGGTAGCCCAATGTACCGGCCAAGAGGTGGGCGGTGGTAAAAAAAGGTAGGTACATCAACGCCATACCCGATGAATACTTCATGACATAGTTGCCATTAGGCAACTTCACGGCTTGTTGAAAATCGAGGCCTGTGGGTTGGTATTTGTGTAGTATGCTGTCTTTAAATCCCTGGTGCTCAACGTCGTGGTAAATGAATATGGAAGGTAGGTACCAGTAATACCCCGAAACGTCCCAAGATATTGCCGATTCGGTATATTGTTTTTGCCACCTGGGGTAGAAAAACAGGGAGGTGCCGACTATCAAGACCAATGAGGCAAAATAAGCGAGTCTTGACCACATCTGTTTTTGGTGCTGTTTCAGTTTGAAGAATAACGCGCTTTACACGGTTTTAGTGTTTGCGACCGCTTTGCAATGCCCCACAAATAGTTTTGCAGCAAATATTGGCCAAGATGCCCCTTAAAAGTAATTGCCATTCAGCAGGTATCCGGACACATACTCCTTAACCGCTGCTTCCAAGGCGTAAGGGGAAGCGCTGTAGCCGGCCGACTTAAGTTTGCCCATATCGGCACATGTGTAGTACTGGTATTTGTCGCGGATGTCGGC
>CAIVHI010000342.1 GCA_903905685.1 uncultured Bacteroidota bacterium
ATGGAAATCGAAACCGGTTTCTATTTTGGTACAGGATATGTCAGTTATGCGTTGTCGGTGGCCTTGTTCGCCTTCAATTTCGTATGGTACCGGTTGTTGTTCGGCATCTCCATTAAAGACAACAGCCCGTTCTATTACTTGTTTACCAGCATTGCCATTGTCTTGTTGCTGCAACCGTGGATGATGCGGATTTCTCGAGTGATTTATTTGTATTTCTTCGTGAAGTACAGTGGAGACTCAAAAGTACAGACGCGGTAGAAGGATTTATTTGTGAACAATTTATGCACATCAAACAACCCGCCTACGATTATTGGCGTATTGCGGGTTAACTTTGCGGTCACATTCCCCTTGCGTTAAAATGGATCCTGCAGTAAAGATTTTTTCCGGTACTAAGTCCACGTATTTGGCTGAGAAAATTGCCAAGAGTTTAGGTAAGCCACTGGGTGACCTTACCATCCAGAAATTCAGCGACGGCGAGTTTCAGCCGGTATTCAACGAGTCCATTCGCGGCGACTATGTCTTTTTGGTGCAGTCTACCTTTGCGCCGGCTGATAATTTGATGGAGTTGCTGATGATGATTGATGCCGCCCGTAGGGCGTCGGCAGGGTACATCACAGCCGTTATCCCCTATTTCGGATTTGCTCGCCAAGATCGGAAAGACAAACCCAGGGTTTCCATTGCTTCAAAACTGGTTGCCAATCTGCTTACTGAAGCAGGAGCAGATAGGGTAATGACCATGGATTTGCACGCGCCCCAAATTCAAGGCTTTTTCGATATTCCGGTGGATCATCTGGATGGTTCGGCAATCTTCATTCCGTACATCGAGAATTTGAGGATGCAGAACCTGATTTTCGCCTCTCCCGATGTGGGCAGTACCAACCGCGTTCGTGAAGTGGCCAAATACTTTGAGGCCGACATGGTAATTTGCGACAAGCAACGCAAGCGTGCCAACGAAATAGCTGCTATGACCGTAATTGGGGACGTATCGGGTAGGGACGTGGTCTTGATTGACGATATCTGCGATACGGCGGGAACCCTCAGCAAATCGGCGCAAATACTGAAGGAGCGCGGTGCAGTGTCCGTAAGGGCTTTCTGCACGCATCCGGTATTGAGTGGCAATGCATACCGCAACATAGAGAATTCCCAATTGGAAGAGCTGGTTGTATGCGACACGATACCTATACGTGCCGAATGCGACAAAATCAAGATTTTATCTACCGCCGAGCTCTTTGCAGTGGCCATTCGCAATACCTTCGAAAACAAGTCCATCAGCTCGCTGTTTATACACGGCAGGAAGTAGGGTGGCGGGTAGATATTTCCAAAATATGATTACCTTTGCAGCCCCAAACGCATGTTTAGACGCCAAAACCCGTCGCGCGGTTGGAAATTGAATAATTGTTAAAGAATTCGGTTTATGGGTGTTGGACGGGTTTTCGTCCGTAACCGAATAAAAAACATACAGTAATATGAAGAGTGTAGCTATTGCCGGCACAAGAAGGACTGAATTGGGTAAAAAAGCAACCCGCAAATTGAGGTCAGAAGGCATGATTCCAGCCGTAATTTACGGTGGAACCGAAAACGTACATTTTGCAGCACCCAAGTTGGCTTTCAGGCCATTGGTGTATACCGCAGAATTCCAATTGGCAGACGTGACTGTAGACGGCAAGAACTACCGTTGCATCATGAAAGACCTCCAATTCGACGTATTGACCGACGAGTTGGCCCACCTCGATTTGTTGGAACTCGTAGAAGACCGCAAGGTAATCGCTACGCTCCCATTGAAATTCGTTGGCCAGTCTAAGGGTGTAAAAGATGGCGGTCGTTTGGAATTGAAATTGAAGTCGTTGAACATCCGCACATTGCCTAAATATCTGCGCGAAACCATCGAAGTCAACATCGAGAACTTGGAACTTCATGAGAACATCCGTGTTCAGGACGTTGTTGCGGAGAACATGGAGGTTTTGAATTCTCCCCGTATCCCTGTGGCCACTGTGGTTACGACCCGTGCCTTGCGTACTGAAGAAGCAGCAAGTGCAGCAGCTTCCAAGGGGGCAAAAGGTGCAGCCAAGCCCGCAGCCAAAAAATAAACCATTAGCGGTTATTTGCCGCTATTCCTATTCGGGATGTTTGGAGTATCTGCTCCAAACATCCCGAATCTTTTTTAGAGGATGTTCAGCAGTTCTGCCAGGTCGCTGATTTCGAACGTGGGGGCGGAAGAGTGGGGTAGTCCTTTCGGGTTATAGTAAATCTGATCCCAGCCTGCATTAATGGCCCCTGCAATATCTATCTCCAACGCATCGCCAATCATGATGCTCTCTGCTGCCGTGGCGCCTGATGCTGTAAGGGCATAGTCGAAAATGGCACGTTGGGGCTTCAAGCAATTGCTTTTTTCGGAAGTAATGAGTTGGTCGAAATAATTGGTTATACCGGAATGGTGAAGTTTGAGTTTTTGGGTGGCTTCAAAACCATTGGTGATGAGGTGGAGCACGTATTTGTTCTTGCAATACGCCAACACGGCGGCTGCATTGGGAGTTAGAAGGGTTTGGGTGGGCAATATTTCAATGTAGGCCATTCCCAATTCATGGGCCAATGCGGTATCTGCAATTTTGAAATCGAGCAGCATGAGCCACATGCGTTTCCACCTCAGCTCTTCCCTCCTAATGTAGCCCTTGCGATAGCGGTCCCAAAGTTTGTCGTTATGCACGTTGAACGCGGCAAACATGGTGTCGAAGTCGGGTACTCCTTTTTCCGTTAGTCGGTATTCGCCAAATAAACGGCGCAAAGTGGCTTCCGAGTTTTTGTCGAAATCCCAAAGGGTATGGTCCAGGTCGAAAAACAGGTGTCGGTATTTCTTGGTCATGTTACTTTTTATTTTTTGCCATTAGGTATAGTCCCAAAAGAAGAAAACAGGACGCGATGCCTGTTTTCCTAGTTAGAATTCCAATAAAGTGGTGCTGTAACCCAACAGACTAAGTCGTGATGTTCTTTGGGTTCTTACGGTAATAAATTTGGTCGTCGTTGAATTCCGAAATGGCTTGAAGGGGGGCATTGGCCAAGCGCTCGTAAACCTTAGACAGTTCTATCTGCTCCTTGTTTTCGTGTACTTCCTCCAAGTTGTCTCCGTGAACGTTGAACTCGTCCAATTTCTTGTGGAGTTCCTCCTTCATGGTAACCGAAATTTGGTTGGCGCGCCTTGATATCACTACGATGGTTTCGTATAGATTTCCGGTTTTGTGCTTCATGGCGACAACATCGCGTGTCTCGACAAGCGGATTGACTGATGATGCCGGCTTCTTACTGTTTGGGGTGCTCATTTCTTATTTTATTTATCGTTGATTCAGCAGATTGCGACATTTCCATCGCCTCTGCAAGGTACTTTGAATTCGGGAAATTGGCCTTCAAATCGTTGTAGGCGGCAATGGCATTCGAGAAACGTTCTTCCTGTTTTTCGGTAATGCTCTTGTCGGCAAACTTATACATGGCCTTCATAATCATGAACTGGTATAAGTCCATGCTTGAAGATTCCGGATAATCGCGCATTACGCTCTTGTAGGCAACTGTTGCAGCTTTATACTGGCTGATGTTGAAGTACAGGTTTGCGGCATCGGCTTCCTTGGCTTCCAGTTTTTTTCTGGACCGGTCTATATAGTCTGTAGCTTCTGCCGTGTGTTCCGACTTGGGGTAACGGTTGGCATAAGACTGCAAAGCTTCCAGTGCCTTCGTAGTGTTGGTTTGGTCGAGCGTGTTTTTAGGGGCGTATTTGAAGAGGCACACAGCCGACATGTATTCACACTCCTCGGCCTGTTTGCTTGCAGGGAATGTCTCGGTGAAGTTCTTGAAGTGGTAGGATGCTTCAATGTAGTCCTTCATGTAATAGAAGGTATACGAGTATTTGAAACATAGGGATTCATAATTTCGGGTACTCTTCATGATGGGCATCAACTCTTTGTAAAGCTCATTGGCATGAACGTACTCGTGCTTGTCGAAGTATTCGTTCGCTTTCGTCAATTTGTAATTGACGTCACTGCTTTTACGCACTTTTTCAAATTGCCCACAAGATGCAAGCGATAGGGTGACGAATACCAATAAAAACAAGTTACGGCAGCAAGCAGACATAGAGAGAAGTGCGAAAATATGAAATACCCGGCAAATTACCCAAAAACGGTTCAAATGCTATGTTAAAGGGTGCTTTCGCCTTGTGGGCAAGGATGCCATTCCGCGTTGCCGGCAAGCCATGACCGAATGGGCATTTTTTTGTTAATTTTGCCCACCACCGTTCTTCCTTGCGAAAGTTAACACATATCGTCAGCGCCATATTGTTGTTGGTAGCCTGCATTGCAGGTGCCGGCCAGTACTTGCTATTCGACGTTGCCGAGGTCGGATTTTGGGAAAAGGCCACTGACGAATTGCGTAGAGAGACCGGATTGGGAACGGTGACGGTGTCGTTGGACGATTTCCAGCATCGGACTGGGCAGGACGAAATTTGGGTGGCGGGAAAACTTTACGATATCGGTAGTTACCGGATAAAAGGAAACAGGGTCGTCATTTCCGTGTTCCATGATAGTGACGAGGAAAGGGCCATTTATAAATTGACCGGGTTGCTTGATGGCTCCAATTTCTCGCCTGCCGGTTCAAATGATGTTAAGTTCAAGTCGGTACAAACGCTACCCGAGCCCATTTTTCCTCCAACGTCTGCCATAAACATTGGCGAGCTCGTGTTTCAAAACGACGCCGGTTTTTTAGTGCCCCGCTCGGTGGCCTTCATTATGGAGCATCCCGCGCCGGTAAAGTCTCCTCCTCCCAAGCATACTTTCTGCTGATTTACTTTTTCGTTTGTCATTGCTCTGCTGCAAGGTGGAGTCTTCTTAATGTTTTCTAAATATAAATTTATGAAGTTAAAATATATTTCATTAATATTTTCAATTATTATTTTTTTTGTCGGTAGTGTTGGAGCGCAAGTCAGCCTTTCGGGCACCGTTACCGACCAAGAGAGCGGGGCAAAGTTGGCCCATGCATTTGTCGAAATTCCCGACCTTAAATTGGCTGCCGGCACCGATGCCAACGGCAATTACAAATTTGAGAACCTCCACAAAGGTACCTACCTCATTGAAGTTCGATTGCTGGGCTATTCCGAGAAGACCAAGGCTGTAAAAGTGGAGGCCAACACGGTAGCCGATTTTACACTGTCGGTATCGATGAAGGAACAAAACGAGGTGTCGGTGACGGGTACCTCTATTGCTCGCGACAGGAGCCAAAATCCCCAACCTACAACCTTTGTATCCAATGATTACCTTAATGAGCATTCGGCAACCAATGTGATCGATGCCATTGCCGAAATTCCCGGGGTCTCTGCAATAACCGATGGTCAAAGCATTTCGAAGCCCGTCATTCGCGGGTTGGGCTATAACCGCGTGCTCACCATTAACGATGGGGTGGAGCAAATGGACCAAGCCTGGTTTGATGAATTTGGTATAGAAATAGACCCCGATGCGGTAGACAGAGTGGAAATACTGAAAGGCCCTGCTTCGTTGGCTTACGGCTCGGACGCGATATCGGGCGTTATCAACTTCATGCCCGAAGAGGTTCTGCCCGAAGGTGTGAACAAAGGCGAGGTATTGATGAACTACCAAACCAACAACGGGCTCATCAACAATATGGTGCATTTGGCCGGTACCGACAAGGGGATTTCTTGGAGTGCCCGGGTAGACAACATCATGGCCCATGCTTACCAAAACCCTGCCGATGGCTACGTCATCAATTCGCAGTTCAGCAACTTCAATATGGATGGAACAATTGGGTTGCACCGCAAATGGGGCTATACCCAACTCCATGGCAGCTATTTCGATATGGCCACAGGCATTGTAGATGGCACCCGCGATTCTGCCACCGGGGCTATGGAACGCCAATTGGCTTATCCGGCTTGGAACGGCAATACACCCAATTACGTCATCCCTACCAATCAAGAAGCCACTTCCTACACGCCATTTGTCATCAACCAACGTATTCGCCATACCAAAGTGGTGTGGGACAACAGCATAGCTGTTGGTGAAGGCCGCATTACCGGTATTTTCTCCTACCAGAAAAACCAGCGTCAAGAAACCAACGACCCTACTCAACCCAATACCCCCGACATTTATTATTCGTCGGATGCGGTGACCTACGATGTGCGGTATGTTTCTGCCCAAAAGAACGACTTCGATTTTTCAGTAGGCTCAAACGGAGCTGCCCAATATTCCAAGAGTTTGGGAACGGTGATGCTCATTCCCAATTACAATTTCCTACAGGTTGGTGCTTTTGCCATTGCCAATAAGAAATGGGGTAATTTCAATCTGAGTGGCGGTATCCGTTACGACAACCGTTCATTTACCGGTAAAGAACAATGGATAGATACTACAACGGCAGCCCAAGCGCCCGTTGCTCCCAATACGCCCGGCAGTTTCGAGGAGTTCGCACCTATCAGCCAAAATTATAGCGGTGTATCTGCAAGTCTGGGTGGTGCATACGCCTTCAAAAACGGTGTTTACATGAAGCTCAATGTAGCGCGTGGCTATCGCGCGCCAAATGTGTCGGAGGCTGCCGCCAATGGCGTGCATGATGGCACCGTAGTGTATGAAGTTGGAACGCCCACTTTGAAAGCGGAACAAAGCCTTGAAGAAGATTTTACATTCGGCTACAAATCGAAAGATATTGGGTTTGAGGCGAGCGTTTTCAACAATAGCATTTCCGACTTCATTTATTCTAAAGCCGAAACCGATAGCAGCGGCAATATCGTGACCAGCAACCTGCTTAGCGTTAATGGCAGCCTTTTTCCCGAAGCACCTGTGTATAAATATACGCAAGGCTCGGCCCAACTTTATGGCGGCGAAGTGGCTCTGAACATCCATCCGTCGGCGCTGCCATGGGTAGAGCTGCATTCCGACCTCAGCACGGTGAACGGCGGGCTTTTGAATGTGCCCGACAGCGTGAAGGTTTTGGCCTTCGTGCCCCCAATGCGCATTCATGCCGACATCAAGTTCAAGGCCAAGCATATTGGTAAGGCCATCAAGAACGGGTATTTGCGTTTCGGGATGCTGAATGCCTCTCAACAAAACAAGATATACGAGCAATACGCCATCTACAACGGCCTTAACACGGCCCAGACTCCCAATGAATATTATGCCAGCACCCATGCAACGGCAGGATATACTTTATTCAATATGGGCTTAGGTGGAGATTTGCAAGCCAATGGCCGCACATTCTGTAAAGTGTACATCACTTGCAATAATCTGTTCAATACCGTCTATATGGACTATATGAGCAGGTTCAAATACTTGCCTTACAATAATGTGAGCCAGCGAGTGGGTGTATTCGATATGGGCCGCAACTTGAGCATCAAAGTGATTGTGCCCTTCGACTTCTCGAAAAACCAATAGGCTTCAAGCCTGATATTGGGCAAAATGAAAAATGGCTGCCTCCGCTGAAGGGACAGCCATTTTTGTTTATTTCAAACCAACATGGTGCTGTGTGGGCACCCATCGATAATAATCCGGCTATTCTGCGGCAACGGGAGCATGAACCCGGGCACCCAGCCAAGTGTTGCGCAGTGGCTTCAGCCAGTTTTCGAGCAAATCCTTTTTTGTAGCCACGAGGTTGTTGAACATTGGGGTGTCCATCGTGATGTAGCCCTTATCAAGGGCATATTGCACCTGACCCATGGGCAGCATTTCGATTTTGCCTTTCACGAAAAACGTTATCGACAGTCGGTCGAACAACTTGGTTTGGTATTGGTTTTCAAGGCTTTTGATGACCCTCATGGATGCATCCATGCTGCACCCGCCGAGCGGCACCTCGGTTTCATCGGCCATGATGACGACATACCTGTTGAACAATACCGATGCCCACCCTTTCACCGGTGCTCCGTGCGAAAGCCATTGGGCATAAAAATGATGAAGCTGATCGTTTATTTCCACCGTTTCGCGGTCGCTGAAAGGGCGACCTGCCTGATAAATCCAAACCCTCGAACCATCGGCAAAGTTGGAAGGCACGGCTTTCATTACCTCTGAAAATTCCATACGGCAAAATTAGGGATTAGAGCGGCAATTGCGAGCGGGGGGATTTCTCAGATGAAAAATTACTTTGTTTCTAAAGCCCGCTTCCTTTACATGTGCGAAATCCAAGTTGTGTTAAGTTGTAACTATATTTTCAGCTAACTTTGCTGAAAGGCTTGGGCTTATGAAAATGAAATTGCCTTCCAATAATGGCTTCGTTTTTCACCCCCTATTCCGATAAATAGAATTGCGTGTATGTATTGATAAACAAAAATGAGCCTAATCCGGTCCTAATGTTAGAAGGTCTGCAGCGTTTCTTGCTGGCTAACCATGACTTGATTTTCGAGCCAACCAATTGACTTACTGCAATAATCGACGCTGATTATACACCATTTAACACCCTCACGATTTCGATGCATTTATCTTTGCGTCCGATAAAATCAAGATAACCATTGAGTGAAAAAATCAGGGTGGGTGCGGTGAGCTACCTCAATACCAAGCCTTTGCTACACGGATTGTCGATAAGTGAGGTCATTGGCCAAATCACGTTGTCGGTAGACTACCCGTCCAAGCTGGCTCACCAATTGCGGAACAATGAGATAGACTTGGCACTCCTACCGGTAGCGGCCATACCCGAAATTCCGAATGCCCGCATCATTTCAGATTACGGCATAGCATCAGACGGCAATGTGGTATCGGTAGCCGTATTTTCGCAAGTGCCCATGGAGCAGATTGAAAAAGTCTATCTCGACTACCAGTCGCGCACGTCGGTGAGGCTGGCCCAGGTGTTGCTGAAAGAGCATTGGAAAAGAGATGTCCAATTGATAGCGGCCGACGAAGACTACATTTCGAAAATTGGCGGCACGACTGCTGGGGTTATTATTGGCGACCGTGCATTAAAACACTTGGGCGACTTCGCCTATTCCTACGATCTCTCGGCGGCTTGGAAGGCGTTCACGGGGTTGGATTTCATTTTCGCCGCCTGGGTTGCCAATAAAGAACTGCCCGAAGCTTTTGTGGCAGACTTCAACGCCGGAAATGCCGCAGGTTTGGCGGCGTTGGACCGTGTAATAGCCGACAACCCGTACCCCCATTACAGCCTGCTGACTTACTATACCGACAACATTAAATTCTATCTCGACGTGCGGAAGAAGGCGGGGCTCGAACGGTTTTTATCGTTGATTTAGTGCCCTCGCGGCCTATTGCAGCCGGAAGCCGGGTTCCGTTTGCCTCACAATGCCGATGTATTTGTTGGCAGAGTCGGTAGCACCCATGTAGAAATAGCCCATAGCCATGCCTTTCAAAGACGGGCCATGTTGCGGATTTAGATGCAGTGCCATTCTATAAAACATGACAGACGAATCGAATTTGCGCATGTTGAGGTAGCAATTGCCCAGATTGAACACCACATCGGGGCTTGAAGCATTGATTTTGATGTCGCGAATCAAGATGTCGCGGGCTGAAGGATAATCGTGCTTCATGAAGTAAATGCCCGCCAAGCCATTCAGGGCCAATACATTACCGGTGTCTTTTGCAAGAGCCGCCTTGTGCTGCATTTCCGCAGAGTCGTATTTGCCCAAATTGAAATAGGCTGTGCCAAGGGAGGTGTGGGCAAGGTCGTAATCGGGATAGAGCTCTAACGACTTCCTTAGGTAGGGGATGCTCTCGCTGATTATTTTGGTGTGGGTGGCTGGGTCGGGAAAGGCATTGGCAAAATTCGTGCTCATTTCGTTACCCATGTAAAAGTTGAGCCGTGCGTTCTCGGGAGCCTTAGCAACATCGGCCGAAAAGAGGGTGTAATTATCTCTCCACTCTTCATTGCGCGCCCTGGCGGCATTAAAATACAGGAGGCAAATAGGCACAACCACCGCGCAAGTAAGTAGGTTTGCCTTTCGGCGGGCATGTTTCATTACCGCATCGGCCAGTTTTACAATTCCTGCACCAACTATGATGGCGAATCCTACGGATGGAAAGAACAGGAAGCGTTCGGCCTTTACGGCAGCAATCAGGAAGAAAAGATTGGATACTATAGATAATGGAGCCACCCAAAACATCAGTCCAAATGCCCAAATGTCGCGCCCGAATTTGATGAACCGGTAAACTGCAAATCCGACAATGGCGACATAAAGGAGCGCCGACATTATAGCGGACGGGGCTCCAATCGGCACGACAGCTACATTGTTGATACCGTAGTTGCAAATAAGTGGGTAGGGGACAAGAATAAGTAGGATGTAGGAACCCAATACAGACATAGCAGTACCCAAGCGATGCGATAGATCTCCGGCCTTTACCAACTCGTTGTCAATGAAAAACAGCAATCCCGACTGGTCGGCACGGTTGGTTTTCAAAACCACGAACCGTAACCCCAAAAACAAGATTGCCGCTGATACCGAGCCGGCAACCATCGCGCCGGTTCGGCTACGCGTGCCGTTGGGTGTGAAAAATGCGAGTAGCGGAAAAACGGCCAATAGCGTGATGGATGTCTCTTTGGCCAACAACGACGCGAAAAGGGCCACCGCCCCCCCTACCAACCAGGGGTACTTACCCGAATCTACGAAGCGTAGAAAAAAGTATAGGGAGCTGATGGCCAACAAAAAGCACAGCAATTCATCTCGGCTTTTGATATTCGCCACAGCCTCGGTATGGATGGGGTGGAATGTAAAAAGGAGCGTGGCACAAAGAGCCACCGGCAGCCCTTCAGCTCCCAACAATCGGCGCAGAAAAAAGAACAGCGCGATACAGCAAAGGGCATAAATCAGGACATTGCCCACATGGTTTGCATAGGGGCTCACGCCACAAAATTGCGTCTCAATGGCCAGTGTGATGGGCGAAAGTGGCCGGTAGTTGTCGTTGGGGAAGCTGAGGTAGCCGTGGAGGTAGGGGGTGGACAACAACTCGGGAATGGCCTTTATGCCTTGCTGCACCAGTCTGTTTTCCGGAACCATCATCATGTCGTCCAGCACATAGCTGTTGGGGAAGGTATTGGCATAGGTGGCAAATGCGCAAATAAAAACCAGCATTGCCAGCAAAAACTTGTTGGGTGATTTGGTAGGACGCGTCGAAGCGACGGCGGGCCTCAAAACGTTATGTTTGTTGGATTTTGCCATATCAAGATCTTTGTGGAAGGCGTACTACCGATTTTTCGCGCATCTGCAATGTCGGAATTTTTCTCTTGCCAAACTATCGTTTAATGAAAGCGAGCGGTGCACTAGCTCAGCATCAAAGTTAACCAAACGGGAAGTTTCACCCAATGGGGCTGCCGCCTTTAAGGGGTTCGACAGTTTCATTAGTGACTACAGCATGGTCGAAACTCCATCTTAATTGGAAATATCTTCAAAATAATTGGAAAACGATTTCAATCCCCTATTTTTGGGCAATATTTGCGCCAACCATATACACCCGTACCAAATGGCGGAATGACCGTACTAACTTGCAACCAGCCGCCACCATAAAAGCTTAACCAACAGGAAATGATTCAACCATCCCGACTTTCAGACCTTGTTTCCAATATTGAAGATACCGTACAGAGCCGGTTCGGGAGCCAGGTGTTTTGGATTAAGGCAGAGATTACCGACGTCAAAAA